>DAOVHJ010000031.1 GCA_030671945.1 Candidatus Heimdallarchaeota archaeon | reverse complement strand
ACTGACAAATCTTAAGGATCAAATAGATGATTTATCCTCAAAAACTGAATTGCAAATGCTAGAAATTTTGGAAAGTGTTAATCAGGATCCTGTAAGACGAACCACAAAATCTTCAAGTTCTACAACTAAGACTTCTAAGAAAAAATTAACTTCCTAGAAAAAATTTCATTATTATACATTTTCATTATTGTATATTACTAACGTGATTTTATAATAAATGATAAAAAGAATAGATGAATGTTAATTATAAAGTTTAGAATGAAATATAGAGACTTGAAAATTTAAGAGGAGGGGCATATAACCCCTTTATGGAATTTCAAGAACTGAAATGTCGACCTTTGATACACCATCAATATCGGCCAATTCTTCTTTGATTGTCTCCATGTTTACATTCTTAAACTCTTTTGAGTCAATATAACCTTCATAGACACAGCTCTCTTGTGTAAAGCATAGACCTGTGGAATAAAGAGTTTTTATACCCGCCTTCATAAATAATGAGCCCATTTTCTTCAAAAAGTCCGGGCTAAGTTTTCCGATTTCAATGCCCACTTTGTAAACTTTTTCACTTGTAGTGGGGATAATTCTTATTATTTTTGTACTGGGAGCGAGTATCATTACCGCATAATTTCCTTCTTCAGGTTTTAATGCGTCTAGAAAAGTTTGGGGTAATTGGATAGGTTGCCCTACTTCAAGCTTGCACATCTTTGCTACAGTTACTTCGGTTGTCATTAATGCCTCTCCTTAACTAAGGAATTTAATAATATCTTCATTAAATTAAAACCTTTGGTGTTTATATAATTTACTTTTTGAGACTTTTTGTACTTATTTTACTTTATATAGGCAATTTATTTAAGTGATCTTTTGGTCTTTTTCCCTTGTTTTTTTATGAGAGGAGATGTTTCTTACACTTTTTTCCTTGAAAAAGACGACCTAAAAGTTAAAGTATTATAGTATGATTTTGTTATCAATAAAGCGAGAAGAACGAAACATTATTACAAAAGAAAAAATATGCAAGTCAAATAGTTCTTCAAAAGAACAGTAATAGGAGTATGAATCCCCTGTCCACAAGTAAAAAGTATCGTGAGAAGCGATTATCCCTTTTAATGCATCCTATGCGCAGAAGTATTTATCAGCTTGTTTGTGAGACTCCAGGATCATACTTTTACGAAATTGTTAGTACACTTGCAGAACCACAAGGAACTCTCTCGTGGCATTTACGCATGTTGGAAAAAGACGGTTTGATTAAATCACAAAAATTTGGTGGGAAGCGATTATATTACCCCAAGATGCTACGCTCTGAATCAGCAGAAAGAGCATTTGCTATTTTAAAAAATGGTACTGCAGCCAAGGTGTTTGATCATATAATAAACGATCCTGGGTGTTACCAAACTGAAATTGCAGTGAAATTATCTATTCATCATGATACTGTTCGACACCATATTTTACGGTTATCTGAAGCTGAATTAATTGATGTAATTCGAGATGGCAGAACAGTAAAATACTTCCCTGGGGAATTAGGAAAAGAATTGATTAATGGAAGTCTTAATGTTCTCTCAGAGCGGTATATTCGTTTTCTCATAGACAAATTAGAAGAAGGATGTATGTCTCCGGAAATCGTTGAGCGAGATTTGCACAGCATTTCCTTAAGAATAGAATGCCCCAATTCAGAAGATATCTCACTAAAAATCAAATTAGGTCCTTGGAAAACTACTTTAGATGTTGAAGAAGCGGAAGAAGAAGAAAAAAAAGAAAGCTGATTTAGATAAAAAAAGAAAAAGATAAAGTGGGAAAAAATCACTTCAATTTTTTGAGGGTTTTCTTTAGTTCCTCGTATGCTGCTTCCCAATCTTTAATTTCTTCAGATAAATCGTCTCTTTGTTCGTTGTATTCATCTTCGGATAATTCGCCTGTAGATTTTCTAACAAACAACGTTTCCAAAGTTTCTCTTTTCTGAGCTAATTCCTTCTTCAATTGATCCTTCCAGCTTTCCATATTGACTAATTCGTGTGTTATTTGTCTTTCAGAATCAGCTATTGATGTTTTGTATTCGCGTTCCATTTTTTCGTATGTTTTTTGACTAATGCTTTTCTCTTTCTTTAGACCTTCAAGTTTTGACATTCGTTCCCTTGAGAGGTCTTTTTTCTCCATAAGATCAAAAATAGGAATAGGTGCTCCTCGTTTGGAAAGCTTCTTCTTTTCAATTTTAATCTCTACAAATCGTTTATTTAATTCATCAACACGACCTATAGCATCTTCTTTTGGAACCAAACCTACTTTTACTCTCTCTTCTAAATTCTCAATTTCCTCCAAAATTTCATCCATTTCTTTATCAATTATAATCATTCTTCCTTTTACTGCAAGAGCTTGAACAATTTCGGAATCTATAGCTTTTGTTTCTTGAGATGCCGATGAGCTAAAATCATCCTTTATTGCTGAAGAATGAATATCACGAGATGTTTTTCTCTTTTCCTTAAACATATCCTTGGGCAATCTAGCCCCACACGACTTACAGAACTTGAAATTCGGTAAAGCCGGTTTACCACAAATAGGACAACGATATTCTACCATTTTGTAATTACTTCCTAGTATTTTATTTGTTTACAATTATATCTTATAGATTCTTTTGCCGTTTAAATAAAAAAAGAATTCTGTTCGGAATTTCTTTGATTATTTCGAATTCTCAAGCAAAAAATAATAGGAAATTACCATTTTTTTCATCAAAAAAGCTTGTAATAAGCCAATATTTTCTATATATAGTAGAGGTTTTGAAAATTAATTTTTCACAAAATGACAAGATTTAAATGATATACATGTCCGTCGAATAGTAGCGAGTTGATTTAAATGGCTAGACGCCCCGCCAGATGTTACACAAAAATTGCAGGACCACCCTATACACGAAAGAAATTTGTTCGAAGCATTCCAGCATCAAAGATAACTAGCTTTGAAGCTGGTAATAAAAACACAAAATTCCCAGTGACAGTTTCGTTATTCTCTAAAGAAGCATGCCAAATAAGACATTGTGCATTAGATGCTACTAGAATGATGACTAACAGACACATGCAACGAAACGCTGGTGCTGAAAACTATCATTTCATTATCAGAATCTATCCTCATCATATTTTGAGAGAAAACAAAATGATGGCATTTGCAGGTGCTGATAGATTACAAGATGGTATGCGTCGTGCTTTTGGGAAACCAATGGATCTTGCAGCTCGAATAAGAGCTAATCAACCATTAGTTACAATCCATACTCAACCCCAATTTATTGATATGGCAAAGCGAGCTTTGAAGATCGGTGGTGACAAACTTCCTACACCTTATTACATTCGTTTTGAGGCTGGGGAGAAAATCTATCAAAAATTCAAGGCAAAAGCAGCAAAAGCATAATAAAAAAACTTTTTCTGTTATGCCCTATTCTTTTCTTCTTTTATTTTCTTCTTTTCTTTGAGATAATATCTACATATACCTTTGAATAATCTCAAGTTAAATTTATTGAAAACAGGTTATTCATTGTGAGGATGAGGTAAAGATTCTCAAAGATTAAAGATGCCATTCATCAGGAGAAATTAAATGGAATTTATATGCGCTAAATGCAATGCAAAACTTGAGAAAGATCATACACTTCTTACAAATGGATGTTACAAATGTGGTTCTAAGGTTTTCAAAACGTTATCTACACCTGGTACAATAACTGCTAGCACAATAAAAGCTGCATTAAAGATACAACGTGATAGAATTGAACAGTTTGATACTACTGGTTTTGGTTTTGTTCCTAGACTTATAAAAGAGGATGTTGAGGGTGAAAGAATCAAGGATTTAGATGATGATAATATTCCTACTATCAAATTGAAACAGAAAGGAGTATATGAAGTAAACATAAGTGGTCTTTTTAGAGATAAAAAATCAGATCCAATAATTCTCAGCGGAAAATCTGGCATCTATAAGGTGGAACTAGCAGCTGGAAATAATAAAGAAGAGTGAGTGGAATTATTTCCTTACACTCACGATCTATTATCTAATTTTTAGGATTCAGTAAATATAATCCATTTTCTTCATCTTTAGTTCTAAAGACACCTGGTTTTGTTTCTACAAGATAGATTTCTGCAGTAACGGATACGATGCCTTCTACTAAATGCCCTCCAAGACTTTTACCATCTTTCTCTCCAATTAAAACATGTATGTGAGCGACGGGTTCTTGAGTGTCCTTATTTTTTGCAATGTTACCTGTACAAGCTAGAAGCTCTACTTCCTTGAATGGGATATGTAAATACTTCTTACTTTTAATGTCAAAATATCCAATTTTTCCTTTACCAAGTGCGCCTATTCCAGTTAAATAGCCAGCCAAGATGTTTTTCTTTTTAACATATTCTAGGATGCTTGTAAGTAGTTCTTCGTCTTTTTCCAATCTTATCAAATGAACTTTCTGTAGTTCCATTTCCATTGTTTTCATTTTCAACTACCACTTAGTTTTTTACTAAACAATGAATTATTATCAATAACAATTAAGAAGTTAACTGCTTTCTTAATTCCTCAATCTGATCTCGAACAACTGCTAATTCAGAATTTATTCTTTGTATGCTTTCATCGAATTCTTGCTTGCTCTTCAAGCCTTCCTGGAAATCAGTTTCATTCTTTTCTATTTCTTTCTCCAAACGATATTTTTCAGCTTCTAGAGTCAAGAGTTGCATATATGGATCTACTGTAGAGGCGGCGTATGGATCACGTGTTTCCTTTTGCTTCAAAATTTCTGACGGTTTTACCCAACTATCACCAGAGCTTTCTTTTGTTTGCTCTTCAGTTGTTGTAGGTTGTTCTTCAACAATCGGAGGTGTAAGAACAGGTATTTCAGGTATTATTTCTGATGCTTCAGCTTCTACAACTGGAGGTGTTGTGGTAGTTTCTAGTAATTTTTCTTTAAAATC
The DNA here is from genome assembly GCA_030671945.1 of Candidatus Heimdallarchaeota archaeon. GTDB lineage: Archaea > Asgardarchaeota > Heimdallarchaeia > JABLTI01 > JABLTI01 > JABLTI01. The sequence continues at coordinate 7,797 of DAOVHJ010000031.1, read as the reverse complement.
AGTTAATTGTTTCTCAGTTTCTTCTTCAGCTTCATGAATTATTGATTTCATTTGACTTAAAACTCTGGAGGGTTGGGCTTCAGGACTTATTGTTTCCGATAATTTTTGTAAAGTAGAATCTGAAGCAATAATATCCGAATCTTCTGTTTCTTCTTCAATAGGTTGCTCTGGTATCTGTTCGATTTGAGTTTCTTGTATAGTTGGTATGCTTTCCTCTACTTCTGGTTCTTCATTCACAATTGGAAGAATTAACGGTGGATCCGATTCTATTGGTTCTGGTTCTACCTGAGGTTCAGTTATACTTACTAAAGATTCATCTACAATTGGTAGTGAATCAGTTTTTTCTACTATTTCTTGAACGTCTTCAGGAACTTCTATAGCTTTCTCTTTAACTAAGCTACTCATCAGAGATCTCAAATCACTTAATTCTGATTTTAATGAAGCTAATTCTTTCTTTAATCTTGAAGCTTCTCCAGATGATTCTTGGTTTTGAGTAAAAACAACATTCTTTCCCTTTACTATTATATCATAATTTAGATCTACTAGCTCTTTATGTTGTCTAAACCAATGTCCGTATGGATCCCAATTCAAAACAATTTCTCTAACTGTTTCAAGAAGTCCTATGAATTCTGCATTGTGCTCTTTTTCTCCGATAATTGATGCTTCCAAATTTGATATAGTATCAATTAGTTCAATACGTAATTCAGCTTCTTGTTGTGGATTTGTTTCACCTTTAATAAAGGTCGAGTAAATCGTTTCAAGTCTATCTATATTTTTAACAAATACTTCTTCTGGCAAATGATTCGACACCTAGTTTTCTACCAGTTAATTCTACTATTTAAATAGAATTATTAGTTATTTCTAGCTTTTCATTAAGGTATTTTAATCTTTTATTTTAGATAAGAATAAAAAAGGGGATAAAAACCACTAATTTTAAGTTTTTTATGATAACCCCAAATGTATTTCTCTGCGTTTTTGATAATCAACTGGAAAATGATTTTGGAGGAATACTCTGTTGATTGGTAATTCTTCTTTTAACGCATCAATAATTGCTATGGGTGTTTCATCTTCTACACCCCAAATGAATAGGTTCAATTGATTCTGTACATTCTTAGCAAAAGATAAACTATTCAACAATGATTGATATTCCGGAGTATCTACAGCATTTGGGAATGCGGTCCATGCAGATAAGTGAATTGTTGGATTACCGTATTTACTTGTTACAGAAATATCTTGCCCAAAATGATCTAGGGCTCCTTTTGCTGCATTCATTGTTGGATCAATGTCTATTGTTATATCTAAGTCTATTGCTTTCTGTGATTGAATGCTTTCAGACAATTCTCTTAGAATGGTTTCAATTGCATCTTTTCGCCAAGTATTCCATTGACTCAATAAATTAGGATCTTTTTGCAAGTCACTTAAAGAAAAGATTCGTTCAATACCATATCGCTCAGAGAATCTTCTACAACAATTTTCACAGAAACTATATTCCTCTCTTGGGAAACGAATGTTATCAAGTACAATTCCTTTTACGGGGAAACCTATTATTTCTGTAGTTATTGATTTCAAGTAATTAGTATATGAAGTTTTAAAGGGATCAACAAAATCATTGTTTGGATTACCACCATCTTTTATTGCTGAATATCCAGGATTCTTTGCAAGAAATGAATCAGCTAAACCATTTACAAAGCCATAGACCTTAATGCCGATGGAATCAGCGATGGTTGAAAATGTTGAGAAAAATTCTTTCGTCTCACGATCAGTTGGTGCTGTTGCGCTTCTATAATGCACAAAACCAGAACTGGATTTACCAATTACAGCAACTTCACTTAAAAAGCCGCCATTTTCCGCGAGGAATTCATCTGGGCTTTGTTTAAGAAAAACTGGATCGATTACAGGAATAAAATTGTGACTTGATATTGTTCGGATATCCATTGTCTTGTTTCCCACACAGAACTACCTAATGCTAGTCAAAAATTGGTACTTATAGAATTTAATATTTGCTGTTGAGCAATAAATGAGATTTTTGCAACAAAACTAACTTCATTTATTAAAAATAAGAAAAAAATAGAAGAAAATAATCTTGGATTATTTCTTTTTCTCTTTTGTTTCTTCTACGCTTTCAAAATCCTCAAGATCAATTGGTGCAGGTGGAGGTGTTCGCGCCATTGTCCAACCAATCCAAGCTGCGATGAGTAAAACAACGACCATTCCTAATATAACAGGAGCAGCAATCAATATAGTAGTAATTTGATTACTAACAAAGGGATCAGAAGCGTTCCATTCAGCAAGACCCCATATTGTAAAGGTAGCCCAAGCGCCTAACGACAAGAGTGAAATTAAAAATATCGAGTATCCAGCAAGTTTGTCCTTCATAACCATTTATCCTTCCATTTATACAATTATTCAATGTGAGCATAAGAACTTTTCATTTTATATTTATTTCGTTCCACTGTTGAAATTAAATTGTGATTCTTTAAACAAAGAATGGAAAAAGAGAAGTTTTTCTCGAATTTCGTTAAAAGAGATTCGAGAATTCTTTGGATTCTACCCAAACAATGAACCTATTCCAGCGTCTTCCTCTTCCTCTTCTTCCTCAGCAGGAGTTGTCACCTCTTCTTTCTTCTCTTGTGACTGAGTTTTTACAGCAGTTGTTTGAGCTGCTGAAAGGAGTTCTGGAGGAATAACACTTGGGTCTTTAGAAGCAATTAGTTTAGCTAATGTCATTGCTTCTAGTTGTGTTTTAGCTAGAATATTACTGGCAGTTTCAGGAGTAATAAAACTGGTTTCTACTGCTAAACTGAGAGCAGATCTTCTTGCACGACCAATTAATTCAGTAAGATTATCTTTGGTTGGTATTGCAGCCTCTATGGAAAGAGAGTATGCATTTTGATGTGCTTTTACTAAATCATTCATGATTCCATCAAAATCAACAATTAATTCATCGTGAACTAATAGAGAACCTCCACTATAGATAGCATTTACAGATAATCCAGCGTCAAATGGTTCAATACCAAGTCTACTTAAAACATTGGCAAGTGTTTTTGAAACTTTATCTCCGGATTGGCAAACAACAGAATCTTCAATGATTTTTATAGTACCACCATCTATTCTGGTTTTCAAACCAATAGATTGTAATTCACCAATTACAGGTCCTGGGGCAAATCCAGTATCACGTGCGGTTATTGTGATTTCTTTTGGAGCGATTTGTCCTTCCTTTGCAGGTGTTGGGATTTTCTTTTTCTCGAGAAAATTAGCAACTTTGAAAGGATTTCCATTTGTGAGAATGAAAGCACAGGAACCATTTACGTATTTTATCAGTTTCGTTATACCTTTGTCTTTCTTAGCTATTTCTTTTAAAGCTAAAAGCATCAAGGTATTCTTCGCAAGTTTGAGTATCGCATCTTGTCTCATATCAGTTCTTAATCGTTGTATAGTTTTAGAAGTAATGTTTTCAACTTTAGTAATGCCTACGACTTTGTATTGGTTAAGTAAATCTATCAGTTCAGTTAATTGTTTCTTCTTTGAAACATGTGGTTCGTGTTGATATGCTGATTTACTCATTTTAGTGCACCTCTATCTTCACAGATTCACCCATGGTGGTTTTTATCACAGCTGATCTTATGTTTTGAATTCCGCTTTCAAGCCTACTTTCTAAAGCAAGTACTACAGCTTCTATATTTTCTGCAACTGCTTTAGCATCCATTTTCACTGTACCAACTTTTGTTAAGACGACAGGATTTTCTTTTATCCTTAGCTTTGAAGTTCTTGTGTATCGTTCAAGCATGATTGGTATATCAGCATTAGGTACAAGTGGTTGTGGCATTTTACCTCGAGGAGCTAGATATTTACCAAGAAACCTAGCTATAAGAGGCATTAATGATGGTTCAGCTAGAAAGAAATCATGTTCTTTTGCCATTTTTCTAATTTCTTTAGGTGATTTGCCTAAAGCTTCTAATTCAGTTCTCCCAAGGACAGTTTTTACCCCAGCATTTCTTGCTCTTACTGCAAGCTCACCACCAGCGAAGATTGCTACGGTGGGTTTCTTCCTAAATGGGTGTGGTAAAGTTGTTTGGAAGTTGAACCTGTTACTAGGTATTTTAAGATCTAAATCCTTGAAATTTATTGAGAGATCAATGCTCTCTACAAACTTTCGTTTTTTAGATGCTTTTTTACACTTAGTAATCTGTTCTGTTAATTTATTTACATCCATATTATTCCGCTTCTGTCAATTTTAGTATTCCATCTTTATGTAAGCCATGCACCAAAGAAATCATCTTTGTTATTATGGGCATGGTGACAGTAATACGCGTTTTATGAGTAAGAAAGAAGAAAAATAATGTATTATTAAATATTACTATCAATTATGGGATTAAATTGCTATTTGTTGTCAATTAATAAATTAAAAAAAGCAGAAAAATCTAGCAGATTATTGTGGTCTGCTGGGAAATACTTTGGTCCTTGACCAACCATAATTTTTCCTAAATTAGACATTAGTTCAGAAGGATTTAGGAACCAAAAATTTTTCTTCTCTTCTTCAGACATATGATTGCTAAACACCTTCAATAAGGTAGCTAGTTTCTTTTGAGCCAATTTAATTTCTTCTAATTTCTCGTTTTCTAGAATTATAGTAACAGATGCAGTAGTTTGGAAATCAGATTGCTTTTTCTTTGTTTTTCTTTGAATATCTATATTCAATCTTCCTTGAGATAAATGAGAATAGAAATCATTCATAAAGTAGATCAAATCTCCCTTATTGGAATCATTGGTAAAAAATAATTTTGCCACGGAAAGAAAAGCTTTACTCTTTTCTAGAGATATTTGATACAATCCGGGAGTAACTTCATTAATAGAATTTGGTATGCTATCTAGCATTTGTTGAAGTGTTTGTTTGGAATCCAGAATTTTCACTTTCAATTTTAAATCGGCTAGAAACCTGACAAACGAGTTTATTGTACTTTTTACTTTGGTCAATAACTCTGTTTGGTTTATCCCAGTGAAGTAAATATACTGTAATAATTTCGGTTGATTCAATTCATTTCTATCAAAAATGAAGGTATATCTAGCTACGTTTTGTAAAAGTAATCCATATATTAGTTGGTTTATTTTTTGCGGGATTCTTATCTGTTTATTAAAATCAGTTGCTAGGTGTATTTGAAGTGGAACTATGAGTGTTAACTTCTCTGAATCTTGTAACAAAATTCCGCTTTTGTAAGTTCGAGCATTTTTCAGAGACATCGTTCAAGCCTTTTTCTTTTTAATTTTCTTTTTGTATGTTTTTCGCTTCATTTCAGTTCCGCATTCAATGCAATTATCTGTTTGTGTTTTACTTTTATTACCGCAACCAGGACAAACCCAAAAATATTCATGAATTGAAGTTATACCTTTCCAATGAATTCCCTTACAAACCAATCCAATATGAGTTGCTAAGTTTTGTATATCATAATCATCACTCAAGATTATGACATCAAGTTCTTTCAGGCACAAAGATTTTGCTACTGCAAGAACTGCAAGATCGCAATCAGATAGCTCGTGAATGTCACCTGTTACTCTCGCTTGTTTTTCGATTTCTAAGAGGATCACTTCATCGGGTACTATAGTCTGCAATTCTTCATATAATAAAGCCTCTTCGATGAGTGCTTCACCTCGCATCATTCCTCTTACTTCTTCTAAAACACATTGAGGGATATATTTTATTCCAGAAATATTATGGGTTAAGACTCCGTTATAAATTGCAGAGGCATCAAGTACATAGACATTGTTGTCATCTAATTGGGAGTTTTTTGATCTATTCTTTTTAGTCACACAACCCATCCTCTTAATTAGAAGTCAAGTTTATCTTGTAAGCGATTGAAAAATCCGTAATCTGGAAAACGCACGAAAACGGTTTCATTAGGTGCTTGAGTTATCTCTAATACTGAGTTTTTCTTGAATTTCCCTTCTAAAAGTCCATCGTTAATAACTACTACATCACCCTCAAATGGTTTGGGGACAGTTATAGTAATTTTCGCCTCACCAGGAACAACAAATGGACGTATTCGCCTTGATACACTATTAACTGGAACAATTTGCATTGCTTTAATTCTGGGTTCGAGTATGGAACCTCCCGCAGATAAAGCATAAGCTGTAGATCCAACAGGAGTTGAGACCATTAAACCATCAAGTATATGGTGACCTAAATTGAAGCTGTTTACAGAAATGTTTAGCTGACAAATGTGAGCACTTAGTTTATTGGTTGCATAGGCTTCATTTAAGGCTGTAGGAAGTTCTTCTCCGTCTAAAGTAACCTTAAGACGCATACAATGCTCCAGAATGTAATCACCTTTCAATATACGGTTAAGACCAAATTCTTTGTCTTCTAGAGTTGCTGTTGTAAGAAAACCAAGATGACCGGCATTAATCCCAAACAAAGGAACCTCATTCGAATACCGAGCAGACCAGAGAATAGTACCATCTCCTCCTAATGCAACGATTAAATCAAATTCCTTTATTTTTTTAATTTTTACTGATTTATCATAATCGATTTGATTTGCAAAAGACTCGTTGAGATAAACATCTAGTTTATATTTCTCGGTTAAGATGTCAATAACTTCTCGACACTTCTTTGTGATTCGATCCTTTGGTAAGCGTGATACTACTACGATTTTATTGAATTGAGACATAAGCACACATCAACTCTTAAGAGACATATAAAGAAAAGAATAAAAAAATAACTAATAATCTTTCGTAGAGAGAGGATAAAATAAGCGAAAAATTGTGGAAATCTTTTTTATTTCAAGAAAAAAACAAAAAATAAGTTAATTTGGGCAGGTAGTCTAGCACGGTATGATACTTGGTTCGGGTTTAAATGAGGTGATCTCTTTAACGGAAAATCAAGTGGTCGCGAGTTGAATCTCGTCCTGCCCACCACTTACTAATAGCTATTTTATTGTGTCGTTTTTAGATACTGTTCTATTTTTTGAATTGTAGGTTCAACAGATTCTAAAAGCGGGTTGTTTCTGGATTTAAAAATAAAAGCGGCGTTTTTCAGATACTTCAGTGCTTCTTCAAGATCCCCCTCATCATATCGTTTTAATCCAAGATTTAAGAGTAAATCACCAAATTCCTCTTCTCTTTCTTCTGAGAGTGGGATTGAATATTTTTTACTGAATCTTCGAGCGATAATATATGCCTTCATTGCTTCCTCAAATTTCGCGAGTTTATTGAGGATCTTTGATTGATCTAATGCAATATTAATTACTAATTGTGGTTCTTTGCTTTTCTGAGCTAATTCAATCGCATCATTCAAGATCTCAATTGCTTTTTCCCCATTGTCATCTTTTTTGTAAATAATTATTGCTAGATTCTTCAACCCTCTTGCTCTTCCTTTCTGATCTGGAGTTCCTTTTCTTAACTTGAGAGCGTTAGTTTGGTATTCTTGTGCATACTTTAATTCATCTTGTAACATGAAGCTTATGGCAATATTATCATAACAATCAGCCATACCTATTTTATGACCAAAGTTTTTGAAGGCAAGATAGGCTCTTTTGTAATGGTTTCTAGATTCAATCATATTTCCTTTTTCAAAAAAAATCTCAGCTAAAATCCTATGAATATCGGCTAAAATTACATGTTCAGTTGAATTTCTAAAATATTGAAGTGCTAATTCTAAAGCATTAAATGCTTTTTCTGCATTCCTTGCTTCATATGCTTTTTTTCCTAGCAAGTATTGCATAGATGCTTCTTCTTTTTGCTTTTTCTTAGACATCTTCATCCTCTTGCTCTGACAAGATTTGTCAAAATACGTATTCAAGTCTT
>DAOVHJ010000245.1 GCA_030671945.1 Candidatus Heimdallarchaeota archaeon | reverse complement strand
GTTGCTCGTTTGGAGATTCGTTGTGCTATTTCATCACCGAATTTCCTTTTGACTAACGTGTCAGGATAATTTGAGAGAATAGCTAAGTATGCATCAATTATAGCCAAGTTAATATCATTCCGAATAGCCAAAGACCACTTCAATGCAGCTAAGCCGGTTTTAATCGTGATTGGGTATCCAAGAGCTAATTCAAAACAAATGTTATCTCGCTCTTGGCAAATATCCATTAATTGTAGTAAATTGACATCATCTGAGCGAAGCTCCTCTTTAAGAGATGGTTCTGTGATATCGTATTGATCTACTTTCCCCAGACCACCTGGAGAAACACTTGCAATTGCTTCTGAAACAAGAATGGAATCTTCCACCGTTGTGTTCTTCATTACCTCAAGAGCATTCTTTTGGAGCAAGTCAAGATTGCAGTTTGATTCTTCTTCAGGGATAGTTAATCCTGCTGCGACACTAAGAGGTGAGAGGAGGAGGATTATTCCGAGATTAGTATTGCTTCGTTGATGAAAATAATTACTTTGTTTTACTGCTTCTTTGATGGTTTTACCCAATTCCAGCTGTTGCCAACTTATCTTTTCATCCTTCAGAAGCAAACCTTTCATCGCTAGTTCTTCTAGCCAAACACCTAGAGAAACACTGGAAGCTAAGAAGTCTTCATAACGGATCTCAGCAAAGTCTTGAAAGCGATGAACATTGCCCGGTTTGGGAGTAGCACTTACCTCGAGTAAGCAGGCTAACTCTCCACACATGCGAATGTGATTTGCAAGACGCTTAAAGGTGTTAGACGAGGAAAACATTTGCTTCAAGTAAACATTGGTAACTCTATCAAAAAGATTTTCGAATAATGTTTTAAAAGAAGAAAGCTAGATAACCAGCCCTTGAAAGAAATTGCATAGAAATACCAGAAATCAACAACACAACCATAGTTATTCGTTAATAGATTCATCTATTTTGCCTTTGATTAGCTTCTGATTATGAGCCCAATTGAATCGAACTTTGTTATCAGAGAAATGAAATAGGATGGACCGTTTATGAAGAAATCGAGCATAATCGGTGTGATTATCAAATTTATCATTTGAAACAACATAACCGTTTTCTTCAACAGCTTTGTCAAGAAGAATAATATCACTATCTATATTTGGAGGAGCTTTTATCCAATTAGGTTTCTTCATCAATTGCTCTAGTTTGGCTTTATTGTCAACCCTAAAAACCATTGATGGACCAATAACAGGATAAAACTTGGTAAAACCTAATTCCTTCAATGATTCAATCATTAGCTCTAGATCGGAGACTTTACCTTTCTCACCTTCAGGAGTATTCCAAAGCAAAGCATTACTGCCATCAATAATGATTGCTGAGCTGTAGAAATTATCAAGATGAAGTTTGAAGTCAATTGATCTTCGGATTTTTTCAGTTGTCTGGATGGGTAAATCCAAGAAAAGGGGAGGAGAAATAATCCGTATGTCTTCCTTATCATTCTCAGTTACAAGCCCAATGCCAAGAGACTTCAACCTTTCCTTAAAGGAATCTTCTAAAACGGAAATATCAGCTAATTCTACCGCAACATGGACTTTATTGGCTAGCTTAGTTAAAATATGAAGATTATCCAATGAGTGCTTATTCGTCAAGTAAACAACGAAAAGAATACCTTTCTCATTATAAGCTGCAGCATCAATTCTGAGCTTTGGTGGAACATCTGATTCAGCTTGTAAGTAAAGATAATGAGCAGTAATTATGAATAAATCCTCAACAACAGTATACTTATTCTTGACTAAACTTTCTCTTACAATGACAGGTAATTCCGAACCCTTTTTTGTGATTTTCATTACACTCCGGAGACAATCAAATCTTCAACTATTATTTATAACTTTTTGTTTTAAAAAGCTAAAGGAAAATGTTCCTGAAGGTAAATTTTATCAAAAAATACCCACTAAAAGCAAAATACTTTATAATTCACCAAATATAAGAGGAATTTTGCAATAGGAAATTAAAGATGGTTTAATAATGAGAGAAAACGAGTTTGATGTAATAATAGTTGGATCAGGTGCTGGTGGATTAAGTGCAGGCGTCAGGATTCAAAGCAAGAATCCTAGCTTAAAGACTCTTATGATTGAGAAAAATAATTATCCTGGGGGTTTTATAGGAGGTTTTTTCCAAAAAGGGTTTTATTTTGACGCAGCAGCAGAGGCAATATTGAGTATGGAAAAGGGTAGTGCAGATTCTCCTCTAACTGAATTTGATTTCAATCATCCGTTTACAAGAATGGATGTAATTGAAACATATTATGATAAAGATCGAGTTTTTCATTTATATTCTGATGAGAGGAAATTAATAGAGGAAATAAAGAAACATTTTCCTGACCAAGCAGAAAATGCTCAAGATTTTATTGCTGCTTGCATAAATTTGAGAGATGAATTAATTAAAGGAAAATTCATGAGTGGAAAATTAACTCTTAAAAAAATACTAAAAATGATATTGAAATATCCAAATCTTCGAACATATGGTAGACAAAATTTCAAACAATTTCTTGACTCATTCTTTACAAATGAACAACTAAAGAACTATTTCATGATTTATCCCATTTGGTTAGGTTTAACTTTCGATGAGTTGAAAGCACCCGCTGGAGCATACTTACTAGCATATTCAATAACAAACGGATTATTCTATCCAAAAGGAGGAATGGAAGCTTTAGCAAAGAAATTAGCGGAATTATTTGTAGCTCGAGGAGGAACACTGAAGTTTAAAACAGAAGTTGAAAAAATCCTAATTGAGGATAAAAAAGCAGTTGGTGTTAAACTAAAGGATGGCACAATTTATCGAGCTAAATATATTATTTCTAATGCTGATCTAAAAAGGACAGTACTAAATTATGTAGGAAAAGAGCATTTTAATAAAAAATACATACATCTTATTGAAAATCTTAAACAATCTATGACTGGTTTAATTTTATTTTTGGGTGTTGAAAATATGGATTTAAGTCAATATCCAGCACATTTTCATATTGGAGTAAATCCAAACATTGTAGAAGAAGCAAGACGAGGTCAATTTGAGCTAAAGGAAGGATTAGCAGTAAGAATAGCGGGAAATAAAGATCCAGAAAATCGAGTTGAAAACAAAGACTCATTACATGCATTAATTATAGCACCCAATGATTGGAATAATTATTGGCAAGCAGGGAAAAACAAGAATCGACAAGATGAAAAATATAAGAAATTGAAGGAAAATTTAGAAGAAAAAATGATCAAAATGATTGAGCAAATAATACCAGAGATATCAAAGCATATAACCTATCAATCACTTGCTACACCATTAACTTTTGAACGTTATAATTATGTCACTAATGGATCCTGGTATGGACCAAGATATGATCAAAATTTGCCACCATTGGCAACACCTATTGAGAATCTTTTCTTAGCTGGGAGTAATATAGCAGGTTCTGGAGTATCGAATTCATTACAGTCAGGAATACAAACAGCTAATCATATAGTAGAATTAATCAATAAAGAAATAACTAGAGAAGATTAGGTCATTCTGAAAGGTAATAATATGATTAGGTCAAAAAAGCTAGTTCAAGTATAATTATTCTTGATTAAAATTTCTCTAACAATGACAGGTAATTCCGAACCCTTTTTTGTGATTTTCATTACACTCCGGAGACAATCAAATCTTCAACTATTATTTATAGCTTTTCGTTTTTAAAAAGCTAAAAGAAATATTGAAAGTAAGTTTAGATACTTCTCATCACAGTAAAAGAATTACTTGGAATCTAACAACTCAATCATAATTATCAAATATCACATTAAAATAGAGACTCTTAGGAGGGAGGAGAGAGAGCTCTCTAAAAAAGAGGAAACTTGTTTTGAGAGCTAGTTAGAGTTGGCTGTTATTTAACTAATCTTCTCTCCAACAACTTTAGGAGAAAGAGAACCGAGGTTGTAGCTCTCTGCTTCTGTTAAATGGTGAATTTCTTCTGGCTTAAATCCCAGGATTCGGGCCAGCGTGGCATCTGTTGCTACAGTGGTTTTTCCTATTATGAACCGATCTAGACTGTTCGATTTTGGTCCATTCCAACCCTCAAGAGCCACTCGAGCATCAACTATACATAAATCAGGTTGAATAAATCTGTTCAAATCAACAATAACATCAGTAATATGAGGATGATAGAATGATTGATCCTTTCTGGGGAGCAAACCAAAAAGATTCTTCAGAGCCCCAGTCAAAGTAGTCAAAGAATGAGTCTTAGCAACAGCTAAAGAAATGAAAAAATGAGGATCAACTAGAATATCAGGAAAATTTGGATTCTTGAAATAATTTCCTTCGAAATCAGTTTCAACTGTTGGGGACTGGCTAAGATTAATTAATGATACATCAAAATCAGCCTGCTGCATCTTTTCTTCTAAGTTTCTATAACCGAATTTTTCAAAAGCTTCATCAGCAAATTTACTCATACTGTCTGATTCTACAATTTTAATTGATAAATCCTGGTCTTCTTTGAAAATTAAGTTCAATAAAGCTTCAAC
>DAOVHJ010000248.1 GCA_030671945.1 Candidatus Heimdallarchaeota archaeon | reverse complement strand
CTTGGCTATTGTTACCAGATGTTTCAAGAAGTCCAAAATATGGATGCCATAGAAAAAGTAGGGAAAGAATTTCTCAAACTAGGATCAAAAGATTTGATTAATAATATGCAGTCAGTGAGAGGATATGATGCATTATTAACTAGTCGTGATATTGCAGTTCAAACTCAGAATGACTCATTAATGACAACTGTTGTTCTAGCATTACTAGATTTTGCCAAGCAATTATCTACAAATAATGCAAGAACTACTCAAACTACTTTGGAAGACATAATAGAAGGACTTGAAGCATTTGAAGTGCCACACTCAAATAGAGCAGAAGTAGATTACAAAATTATTTCAGATTACATAAAATCAATCATTTCTTTCGGTGAAAAAGAAAGCAAAGATGAAAAAAATTATGAGTTAGGAAAGAAAATTGTAGAATTATGTATGCGTGTTCTAGCATTATCAAAGAATCAAACAGCTGTTGAGAAAGAATTAACAGATACTCAGAGAGACTTTCAGAAACTCTTTAGAAGAGCGAATAAAGATGCGGCATATCGTTTGAAGCACACTGCTTTGCTTTTAATTGATCTAAGAAATTCAGATGTAGCAAATGAAGTTGCAGAAACCTCCTTTAAAACAGCACAAGCACAATTTGAGAAGAAAAAGTATAGTGATTCAATAAGTTTCTTAGATAGCTCTTTGAAACTCAACGAAAAATTATCTATGGCAACAGAATTGAAAAACATCGGGCTTTTTGCATTGAGTGCAGGAGACAGACTAGTCACAGAAACAAAAATACCTGAATCCATGACCTATTATGAAATAGCAGTGGAAGCATTTGATAAAGCAAACGATGATGAAAGCTCAAATCGATTAGTTAATCGAATCTTCCAAACACGAGAATGGGATGCTGATGTAAATATTGCTTATAAATGCTATAAAATTGCATCTGACTCTGCAGTGAGAGTAAGAAATTTCCAGAAAGCACACGAAATTGCCAATAAATGTTTCAATAGAGGTATTGCGTTTATAGATCAACCACGTATTCCAGTTCACCTTTCTACAAAATTCATCGCATTAGCTGGGAAAATCTTCGAAGATATCGGAGCGAACAAAGATGCAGCAAATGCCTACGATAATGCAATTCTAAAATTCTTACGATTAATGAAAACTAGAAAGAATGTCGAGACAGTTGTCATTGAATTATTAACAAAAACAGCAGTAAATAGAATGGCAGGTTGTGACATGGATTCTTTGGAAACAATTTTCATACGAATTATGGAACTTGCCGAATTAAAGAAATCTAAGTTCACAAAGACAATTGCTAGAACCTTGAAGTTAGTTAATTCATCAAAGGTTGGAGCTGCGTGGGACCTGATAGCTTCCCTTCCTTTCATTTCGCATGGTAGACTCAGGAAAATAATGAGTTCCACTAAAAACAGAATAATATATGATCTGTCACAGAAAGGAACGTTCGACCGAACACTCTTCTCATCGACAGATAGATCACTCCCACTCTCTGATTATTTGCTTGAAAGTCTAATTATTGCTAAAAAAATCGAAGGACAACCAATTAACAAAGATGTCTTCATATCATTAAATAAAATTCAAGCAATTCGTTCGTACTTCTACTCAGAATACCAACTTTGGGGTAGAATTGAGTTAGAAGCAATCACAAAGGAATTTAGTATTCAGCAAAATGATTCTGTTTCAATTGTCAGAAGAGAATTCTTATCTTCACTCTATATGGGAATTCTTGATAATAATCAGAAAACATTCTACTCCTCTGATCGGTTGAAAGCTGAAATCTCCCTCATCTTGAATCGCGAACGAAAGAAAGCAGCGATTTTTGATCCAATGCAAGTTGCAAATGAAATGCGTATCCCCCCTGATATTATCAAAGAAATACTTCGAGAAATTTCTTGTGAAGAAGTAGTTGAGAATGCATTAGGTTCCTAATTATTTAGGACCTACACTCATTTTTTTTATTCCAGCAATTTTCGCAAGTACTTTTGGATTTGATTCTTTTATTAGAAATATCGATAATATTAGTGCTATAAAACCAAGCACCATAGGAAATAATGGAATTATGTATATACCCTCTGGAATAAAACGTGGAATTAAATCGCCCGGAAAGATATCAGCAATATAACAACCAAGTATTGCACCTAGGTTCCCAAAAACAATTTGTTCGATTTGAACTAAGCTCATACCTCTTCCCCGTTCATTATCTGAAGTCAAATCTGCCATGATTGTATTTGCCGTAGGAACTTTCAAAGCATAAAGAGGATACAAATAGATTGCAAACAATGCCCAGGGATGACTCGAAAAGAAGAACATAAACGTATACAGAATTGGATAACAAAGAATAGAGAAGATGAGTATAGGCTTACGTCCTGTTCTATCCAGGATTGCACCACTGACAAACAAGATGACCATACCAAGAACTGTTGCTATTGTGTTTGATTTGGCTATTAAGGTATTAGCCAAGACCACATCACCGAAATGCGTTAAATAAACATTCTTGAAATAAACAGAAGTTATAACATTAAATGGCCCAAAGCCGAAATCCAAAATAGCAAGCGTTAATAAAAGAACTAGTATTTTCCGTCTTTTGAAAATCTCAAAGTACGATGCGTATTTCTCTGTGGATTTTATTGGTTCAACAACTCTAGGTTTACTGTCCAATACCCATGTTTCAATTTCTTTTTCATGATCAATATCGATATGATCTAGCTCAACTTGTTCACTATATGGTTTCGAAGTTGAAAGCATTGCAATAAAACCTGCAACTATAGCAAAACCAGCAGCAAATCCAAGACTACCAGTAATTCCCTGCCAATCATAAATTATATCTGATAAACTACTACCAATCATCCATCCTAAGCTAGCGAAAAAGATTAGATAACTTGAGACTTGTCCTTTTTTATCTGGCGGACAGATAATAGTGATAAGTGCTTGAACTTGAGTATAATAGACTTGAGCGAATATGCCAAAGAGTGCAAGAATTAACAATATATTCCAAACCTTTGTCCCAAAAAGCAATAGCAAGACATACTGCATCATTAATGCGACTTTTGCGATAAAAATCAATAGTTTTCGACGACCAGTTTTATCTGAAAGGGAACTAAGTACTGTAGTGCCAAAAACAGATATTATTGCTGGAATTGCTAGGATAACTGCAACATCAAGATATGAATCAGATATTTCTTCACTAAGAAAAATGCTGAAAAATATCCAATAAGATGAAACAGCTATGTGATCTAATGTGTATGAAAATAGTAGAGGTAACAAATTCACGGATGGGAGAAGTTCTTTTAATGTTCGATTTTTTTCTTCCATCTCCATTTTTTTACACCCAGAATTTTAATTTAAGCTTTAATGATTATTGTTACCATTTTCTTGATCCTTGAATTGTAATTGGTATAAACGATAATATTCCCCTTTCTTAGCGAGAAGATCATCATTAGATCCTTCTTCGATAATTTCGCCATCTTTAATGACTACAATCCTATCAGCAGTTCTAACAGTTGATAATCTATGAGCAATAATGAATGAGGTCCGACCATAAAGAAGTTTGTTTAGAGCTTGTTTAATCATAATTTCAGTGTACGGATCTACCGAGGAGGTTGCCTCATCGAGGATTAAGATTTTTGGATTTGGCAGTAATGCTCGGGCAAATGAAATCAATTGTCTTTGGCCAACTGATAATTTACTTCCTCGTTCTCCAACTTCAGTCTCATAGCCTTTGGGCATCCTTTCAATAAATTCATGAGCATTAACTGATTCAGCAGCAACTTGTATATCATCAAATGGTACTTCTTTTTGATTGAAGATTATGTTTTCAGCAATGGTTCCAGAGAATAGATATGGATCTTGAAGCACAATTCCCATTTGACTGTGTAAAGAATTCAAAGTAACATCTTGAATGTTATGACCATCAATCTGTATTGTTCCATCTTGTATCTCATAAAACCTAGCGAGGAGATTTATGATCGTAGTTTTGCCAGAACCCGTCGGTCCTACCACAGCAATTGTTTCTCCTGGTTGAACTTCCAAACTAAATTTCCTCAGAACAGGTTCTTCTTCCTTGTAAGCAAAATCAACTTTATCAAATGAGACATGGCCGTTTATTTCAGGTAATGGATAGGCATTTTCTTTCTCTACGACATCAGAAACTGCATGATTTAATTCATAAACTCTCTCTGTTGCAGCCATAGTTGATTGAAATGTGTTGTAAAACATAGTTAGGTTCAAAATTGGTCTGAAAAAGTTGCCAATATATTGAGTGAAGGCTATTACGGTTCCAATTGAAACTGCTTTGAAAATCACTGTAGAACCGAAAATAAGAGTCCATCCACCATACAAGTAAACAAAACCAACAACAGCTGAAGCCATGAAATTAAACAATGGAAATGTTGTAGCAAATACAGCTACAGCCTTCATATTTGCAACTCTGTTTTCTTCATTGACAGTGCGAAATTCTTG
>DAOVHJ010000246.1 GCA_030671945.1 Candidatus Heimdallarchaeota archaeon | reverse complement strand
TCCTCTAAGAGTACAAGCATCTAAGTTGTTAATTAGTTAAACGGTTAGAAAATAAAAAGAAAAAAAAGTTAGAATCCTTGAAGAAAATTTTTGAGAAGACAAGAACCTATTTTCTGCGGTTTTTCTTGAGTTCTTTCTTTAATTTTTCATCAAGTTTCATTTCATATTCTGTTATTCCTGCTTTGAACTTTTCAACAATACCTGATTCATCCTTCACAAGTGCTGTTTCAAGGACTTCCCAGAATCTAGTAACGGGAATAATTTCTACTAGGTCTTTCTTGTCCTTATCAAGGACAATGTCACTGAAGTTTGCTAAGGGAACAATAACAGTTTTTATTCCAGCTTCGATAGCCGCTTCTGTTTTGAAAGTGGCACCACCAATTGGTAATACTTCTCCTCGAACAGAGAGAGAACCAGTCATTGCTATATCTTGTCGAACTGGAATATTTGTGAGAGCTGAAACGACTGCGGTAGCAACAGACACACTTGCACTATCACCTTCAATCCCTTCGTAAGATTGCAGAAACTGAACGTGAACATCATGCTGAGAAAGATCAATGCCAGTATATTTCTTAATAATTGCACTAACATTGAGTACTGATTCTTGAGCAATTTCACCCAATTTACCTGTAGCAATAATCTTTCCTTCTTGGCTACTGAGTGCGGGAGCTACTTCTGCTTCCACATTCATAACAATACCACTACGGTCACCCATGACTGCTAAGGCATTAACTCTACCAGTAATTGCTCCTTCATTGAGAATAATTTGATAGGATCGTCTATCTGCTATGAATTTTTCAGCAAGCTGTTGTTCTAATGGTCCTGCAAGAATTTTAGCAGCAGCAACATGTTCAACATTTACAACAGTTGCATTTTTTTCTCTCGCAACATCACCAGCTGCACGAATTAATCCACCCATATCTCTAAACATTAAGGTTAAACCGTGTTTCCTTTTTGCTCGACGTCTGAATTCTCGAATGATTTCCTCAACCGCATCTTTTGTAAAGTGTGGGATTCTACCATCCTTTGATACTTCTTGAGCTACGAATCTCACTATTTTATTTCGGTTTTCAAGGGTGTCAGGCATGTCTAAGTCCATATATACTTCATACCCATACCCACGAATTCGTGATCGAAGAGCTGGATGCATGTTTGCCAAAGTTGGCAAATTGCCAGCAGCAATAAGTATGAAATCACAAGGAACAGGATCTGTTCGTACCATTGCACCACTACTGAGCTCGCTTTGACCGGTTATTTGGAATTCTTTTTCTTGCATTGCTGTGAGTAATTGTTGCTGTGTTCTCATGCCAAGAGTGCTAATTTCATCACAAAAGAGAACACCTTTGTGGGATTTATGAATAAGTCCGGATTCCACCCGTTCATGTGCAGGAGTTCCTAAGCCACCAGATTGGAATGGATCATGTCGAACATCTCCTAAGAGAGAGCCAGCATGTGCTCCGGTAGCATCATTGAAAGGCGCATGTGTTTGTTGACTTGTATCAACAAGCAGCTTCGGTACCAGGTTTTCAGACCGGCTCCGCAATTGATTCATTATCAGGAATGAGAAGAACGAAACAAAGAGTCCCATTAAAACCAGTGTTGGTCGGCTATCAGGGTTGCTTAATGGAACAAAAATTACATACATCATAACAGCTAATGGAATAATTAAACTAATGATCATACGCAAGTTCTGCCCTTTAGCTGATTTCTCAGTATAACGATCAATAATTCGTCGACCTTCTCCAGAACCAATAGTAACTATTTTTGGAGTATTTGGATCTTTTCGATTTGGAACACAAAGAATGTCTTCAAGATCCTCTCTTGGTAACAACTCTGCCATAGCTGCTCCAAGCATACTCTTTCCAGTTCCGGGAGCCCCAATTAAAAGCACATTCCTTCTTTGAATGGCTGCTTTCTTCACCAAGTCTACAGCTCGCTTTTGCCCCAAAACTTGATCAATGATCCGAGTTGGGACCGGAATCTCTGCAGTAGTTTTAATGTTAACATCAATTAAAGGTTCGTCTTTTGCTGTGTCAACTTTTTTTGTAGCAGATTTGGTCATTTTAATCTCTCAATTATAATAATAATTTACTGTGCGATCGCTTCCTTCTTTTGAAAGAATAAAGACAATGTCATTTCTCTAATGATTATTAGAGCACTTTTCTTTTAAAGACTAACAATCACTTTGATTTTTCATTTGTCTGTTTTCTTGCTCTCTTAATGGTATTCTGTTGAGTATAATAAAAACTCTACTAAAATGATGATTATTCTTCTTAGTAATTGCTTTCTTTTTACTCCTTTCGTTCTGTACAGGGGGATATTCAAGAGTAATGTAAACCTTATAAGTTGATATTATTCAACATATATGTTGAGCACTAACTGTGCTTTCATTAAGAACTAAATCACAATTCGGTAAGAACATACGAATTGTTGGTGACTAAGATGAAAATTACAAAAAGTAAGACATTAATCCTTGTAGGGGTTTTTATCACTCTATTTGTTGTTAGCTCCGTAGGAGTACAACCAATAAAGACAGATGCAGCAGAACCTGTATTTACTTTAGTGGCAAAGACAAATGGAGGAGGAGTTAGACCAGATTATCTTAACTTCCTCAAACAACACCTAGCAAGAATTAGAATAAATTTAGATGTAATTGTACAAGATTGGCCAACCTTTGTTGGTGAATTAATTGCTTTCAGAGACTTTGACGTTTGCTATGTTAGTCTAACTGGTGGCGGTGCAGACCCAGACTTCTCTGGTGTCTACGATGAAAATGGTTCACTCAACTTGTTCGGATATCATACCAGTATGGATTGGGATGACGATAAAGGAACAGGTTTAAACGAGTGGTACATGCGAGAAGGCACCTTAATTATGCCTCCTGACTCAGAAGAACGAGTTCAACACTACTGGGCATGGCAACAATATATGATGGACAAAATCTTACCATTAGCTCCAACCTTCTCTCCAACAGGTTATGGTGCACAATGGGCAAATTTGGAAGGTTACAATTATACTGATGGAATACTCCAATCTTGGGGTAAAATGGATTTCGTTGGAAACCACGCAGGTCAAGTAAGTAATGATGAATTAGTTAGAGTAGATGCAGCTTGGTCAGATTTCAATCCATTGTTCCAAGATGATACTTCTTCAAGTTTCATTAGTAATGCAGCTTTAGATTCTCTAGTTTTTTATGATGCAGATCTCAGTGTCTGGCCAAATCTAGCACAAAGCTACACAATGATAAACGATACCTGGTTAAGAATTACCGCAAGACAAGGCATTCCTTGGGGAGATGATCCTGATGGATTGTTCCTCAGTGAAGAATTCGATATCTATGACGTTTACTTCACATTTTATGCTTGGAAACACGTATCCAATGACCAACACTTATGGAGTTGGATTGAAGATATGGTAATCTTAGACCAGTGGACTATGGACGTTTTCATCGATGGGGATGATACAACTCCAGAGAATGAACCATATGCTCCGTTCCTACCAAACCTTAATCTAAATATTCTTCCGGAACACTATTTGAACCAAACTCAATTAGCTGATGCAGTAACTCCTGATATCACTCATCCATCTTGGAGCACTTTTGCAACTAACGTTTTTGGTACTGATCTCTTTGAGATAAGCTCCTTTACTGAAGGTGTAGAAACTGTACTCACAGTAAAAAGTAATTGTTGGAAACTCGATCCTGTCGTAACAGCTGATCCCGCATTAAACTTTGAAGAAAGATTCGGATTCGGTGCAGGTTGGGATGGAATACACAACATAAGAATCAGAATTATGCCTGATCAACAAACACAATTACTTGAGTTTGAAGCTGGCAAGGTTGATTTACTTGGCATCACTTGGAACCCAGATAAAAGAGACGCATATGACGCAGATCCAGACTTTATAGTACAATCTGATACACTATACGCTTTCGGTTTCTTTGGATTTAATATGCGAGAAGTACGACCAATCAT
Source organism: Candidatus Heimdallarchaeota archaeon (assembly GCA_030671945.1). Classification (GTDB taxonomy): domain Archaea; phylum Asgardarchaeota; class Heimdallarchaeia; order JABLTI01; family JABLTI01; genus JABLTI01. Next base: position 525 of record DAOVHJ010000246.1, on the reverse strand, counting down.
TGGCAGTCGTGTAGAAGCTCCACTTGATCCAACACTCACAATCGGTCTTTGTGTAAGAAAAGCAATTGCTTTTGCTATTGACAGATTCGAAATCAACAATGTTATTCATAGAGGTGAATACACCATAAGTGATACACCAATGTATCCAAAAATGGGTGTGTGGAATAATCCTAATATCATTCGCTACAACCACGATATAGACAAAGCAAGATACTATATGACAGTAGCTGGTTTTGATGTGGATTATACAATAGAATCCCCAGGCTTTGGCTTATGGATAACACTCTCTTCATTAGTCGCAGTGGCAACAATTTCTCTAATTTTTGTTAGAAAGAAAAAATAAGCCCCAAACGTATAATCGTATAGCAGGGAGTTCGCTCCCTGCGCTCTTTCTCTTTTTTCTTTGGTAATTCTTCTTTCTTGTTGGATTTGAAGTTGTTTTTAGAATATTTTCGCTTACCTCTCTAACAGAAATTTAAAGGAAGAAATTTTATCAAGTCGAACTAAACTATATTATTAAATCAC
>DAOVHJ010000190.1 GCA_030671945.1 Candidatus Heimdallarchaeota archaeon | reverse complement strand
GCATTTGAAGTTGTTTTCCATGGCTTCATCAAAAGTATACCTTGGACAATAGTTTTGCTCACATTTGAAGAAATGGAATTTTTGTTCATAATCTAGTCGTGCTTTTAATTTGACATAGACAGTTTTCTTTCGATTAATAACAAGCTCTTCTACTCTCTGAGGTTTAAGGCGCCAGAAATAGATGAACCAACCTGTGCTTTTATCTCGAATGCGTCGGAATTCAGCAAGACGAGCATCGTATAATCGATAAAGAACTTTACGAACAGCATTAAGCTTCATTTCGGCTCCGGCAGCTATAGCTTCATCTGTAGTTTCTTCTTTAGGATCTAGTAATCCTGCGACTTTTACTGCGTCGTCTCCCCCAATTTCACGAACAACGGATTCTAATAGGTTATAATCGGCGTCTTGAGTAGACATTAAGAATTCATTTCCTCCAATGTACAAATATGGCTGTTTGGTATATGAATCGACCAAAATCATTTTTGAATACATAATAAATTTTTGGGCACTACTACATTATTTACTATATAATATATGGACTTCTTAGTATTTTATCTTTTCTTTTACGTTCAAAACAAATTGAACGCTTTTTCAATTTTGAAGATTGATTAGAGCAAAGAAGCAAGCAATAATGGTAAAACTATTGCCGCATCACCGATAATATTCGCAGTTTTTGCATGCTCATCAACTTTTCCCCAGGAAATAGCTTCACTTGTGGAAGCTCCACTAACTCCGCCATGTTCTGGCCGGTCCATAGTAATTTGAACAGCATAATCAAGAGCTTTACCAGCAACTTGAGCAGCCATAGCTAGGAAATGCTTTGGCACTCCACCAGCGACTATTAGAGCTCCGACCTTGGTTTGATCATCGTCTGTTTTCCAAGTAAAATCAAGTAAATCTTGTTGATCTAAAGCGGGATTCACCTTTAATTTATGGATATTGGAAAACATCCAAATTTGAAAACCGAGGATGCTATCCGGTAAGGAAGGACAGAAAATAGGTATGTTTTTCTCAGAAGCAAGTTTTACTAAGCAATTAGCTGGCATCTTTTTACCAAGTTCATGAAGGAACTTTGCAGCAGACATTGTCTCTTGCGGAAGCTCAGGAAAAACTGCATGTAAACCATCTTCCAATACTCGATACCCCTTAGTAGGAACAACAACGTTGTAAATTCTATTCAATTCTTCCTTGTATAATTCATAATCAGGAATTTCTAAAGGAGCATGAAAATGAGCTTCACCAAAAGCTTCAATCAAATCATGAGTCAAAATAGAACCAGTAACAATCAATGCATCAACGAAATCATTCTCAATAAGAGAGTAAATTACTTTCTTTAAACCACCAGGAACAATCGCTCCTGCAAGAGTAGCAAACTTAATGCAATCCTTATCAGCCAACATGGACTTCATCACTTCGCGAGCTTTAGCAAGTTCTTTACCATTGAAACCAACTTTCTTGTATTCCTCAAGTAATTCAACAACAGTCATATCTTTCCAGATCTCTGCGTGTTTCACTTGCTTCAATTTCTTACTGGAACTTTTCTTAGGCATAATAGTGGCATCTCACTGATTCATGTATAATATAAGATGTCCTAAAAACGATGTACTTAAAAAATTACTGACAAAGTAAAAGATTAAACCAACAAATAACTATAGGAATAGGATGGAGCCCCTGACCGACCCCAACCTTTCTAGAATTAGACTTTCTCGGAGACAACGAGCTTAACACACAGGACTGGGCTTTAGGCTTGTGTTCCTTAATAAGCGTAAATAATTCTGCTTGTAAGATTTTTTGGGGATTGAATTTCCTTTCTTATTTGGTTTTTTACACTATTAATGTTGATTTTTTCTGTCATGATGGTTCACTTCTTAAGTATAATACACCCTAAAAGATATTTAAAGCAGATTCACTTTTTGAAGACTCAAAATGAGGTCACAAGATGTGACTAAAGATTAATTTCTAAAGACAAATAGATAGCAAAATTTGCCGTTATCTTTAAAAATAATAGACGAGGAAAGATACTCACCAAAAGAACAACGTACAGGTAGTCTAGTGGTTGGGCGGCGGACTGCAGACGGATACAGATTCTTCTGTACCGACAAAAATCCGCTTTACGTGAGTTCGAATCTCACCCTGTACTCCACTTATTTCTATGGATAACTAATGGATGAATGATGTTTGACTGAAACACAAGAACTCTTGGATTTGGCTCAAAAAGTTCTCGATGAGCTTACCACTCGAGACTTATCTCTTGCTATCGCTGAAAGCTGCACTGGTGGTTTAGCTAGCTCTATTTTAACCGATCTCGATGGTTCTTCCGATGTTCTTTTGTATAGTATTGTTGCCTACAACTCTGAGGCTAAAGAAGAATTTCTAGGTATTCCTCATTATGTTCTACGAGATTTTGGAACTATTTCTCTTGCATGTGCTAAAGTTATGGCTGAAGGTGCTTTGTTATATGGGGCTGACGTTGGTTTAGCCACAACTGGTGTTATTGGTGAATCTGTTGAGGATAAGTTGAAGGGAACCGCTTTTGTTGCAATTGCTGTTGCTGGTCAGAAAACCTTCGCTCGAGAGTTAGTTCTTGATCCTAAAAAATCCCGTCATGAATTAAAAGTAGATATTGTCAAGGACTTATTTGAATCCTTAATTACCGCACTTGAATCCGTTTACTAAGAAACCATTTTCTTCCATTTGAAAAATAAAGAAATTTATGAGGTTCTCTTACTGTAATAGCACTTCGATTTTGATGTGCACGCCATCTTTCATTGGGATATTAGGATTCTCTGCTAATTTTTCTCGAAGATTTACTGGTGCGATTGCTTCTAGGATATCTTTGTTGTGGTGTGTTCTACTTGGTATGATTATTGCTCCAACTGTTCCATCTATGAATCTTGCTTTGTAACACATGACATCTCCGAAGTAACGTCCTTTCTTCTCGAATCCATGTATTATATATGGTTCTGATTGTCTTATTTGTGCGATCTTTTTCAAGTCATCGATATTTAGTATTCTTAGATTTAGCGTTCCAGGGAATGGAACAAATCCTAAGACTTCTTCAAATTGCGTAGCATATTCTTCTTGAGATATGTACCAGGCACCTTCTCCTAAACCGCTTTCAAGTTCCCCATAAATTGTGGCTGAGCGTGTTTGTGAGTACAATGCTTTTGTTATCATAATGCTGAGATTTTCTAGTAGTTCTCGACCAAGTTTGGTTATTTGGACTGCTTGTCCTCTTGATGTCCTGGTCCTTTCTATAAGATGGTTTTTCTCAAGTTCTACTAGATATCTTGCTGCTGTTTGTTGTGAAACCCCTAAGTATCTTCCTAACTCACTACTTGTTATATCAATAGGATTGTTTATTGCTCCATAAATTCCTAATTTCAATACTACTGCTAATTGCTTACTATCAAAATCCACATCGCTCCCGAATAGGAAGCTTTTGTGTTCATTCTTTGCTTTTGTCATACTTTTCCATTCCTATTTCAACCATACTTTGTGAGTTGTTTGTTTCTAGGTTATTCACTTGTTTTTCAAAAAACCTTTACTTAAAAAAATACTTGTTCATTCTCATATATCAAACTAGTTACTTATTTCTGAGAATCAGCTTTTAATAAATTTTATCATATGAAAAGAATGAAGAAAAAAAATGAGAAAAGGGATCTATAATCTGTATAGATCCTTCTTTGTTATCGTATTTTTTATTTTAGTTCTCTGGAAATAGACATAGCTTGTCTTCCTAAGGTTTCACCGATTACTACATTCTTGAATCCATCAGATGTTGACAGGATTCCTACCCAGTCTTTTTCTGTTTCATCTTTGAATGCAATGAGCATTTCTTCTCCACCGTCTCTGTCGAAAGCAATGTATTCTGAGTATCCAACCATATCTTGCATGCCTATCTTTCTTATCTTTGTGCGTTCCAATGCATCTGCCGCTTTTATGTCGTCTATGATGTTCTTGTTTGCGACTTCATCTATCTTTGATACGATAGTCATTTTAGCTTGTGCCTTTACTTTACCTAAAGTCTTTGTTGGAATGTCAGTCGGATCTGGGATAACCATTGTTACATTTGACTTTATTCTCTCGGTTAACATATCATCTAACCTATCGAAAACTGCATCCTTGCTGTAGAGAAGTGCTGTCTCTATTTTTGGTCTTGGGTAGATTACAACACCGTTTAGAAGGCTTTCATGTTGAGTTTTGAAGTTCTGCAATAATTTGGAAATCTTCAAAGCATCTCTTGCGAATCGTTTGTAGTAATCATCAAATCCGCCTTTTACTGCTTCAATTTCTTTTCTAACGGATGTTTCCACAACACTGGTGATTTCTTCGATGGCGCCAATAGCTGTTTCCTCATTGTTTCGGATTCCTGTGTTGGCTTGACTTGCTGTTTCAGTAAGAGTTGTTGTTGCTGTAGTACCCATTGTTTCAACACTACTATTGGAATCAGAAGCAATTTTTTGCTTAGCTTTCTTGGCACTACTCATTAGTGCACCTTTGGTTTCAGCTAATTGCTCTTTAGCACCTGTAACTTGAGTGTCTGTAGAAGTCTTAATTTCCTCAGTTTGTTGGGTTGCAATGTTAGTAGCATCACTTGAATTTCCTGTTGTTAGGGTATCAAGTTTTCCAATAATGGCTGTCTTTGCAGTTTCATACTCATCCTTGGTTTCTGTCACAGCTCCATCAATTGCTGTATGCATTGAGGTTATTGTTTCATCGACTTTTGAATTCACATCACCGCTGTAGTTAGCTTTTAACAAAACAATGCTAGAGTTTAGGCTCTCTGTAGATGAGCTAATGACTCCTAGAGCTTTTGTATTTTGCTCTTTAACTTTGGAAAGCATGGAAGTTGTTCCGTCTTCTACTGCTTTATTATCTAAATCAACATTGGCTGCAATTTCTTCATTATGTTTATTAACTAAATCACCGACAGAAGCTGTAGCTTCCTCGCATAATAAACCAATATCAGTTGCAGATGTTTCAGTGAGGTCATCTATTTGACTCTTGAACTTTTTAGCAATTTTTGAAAGTTTGTTGCTGAATTTGCCTTTGAACTCTTCGAGGTCCTGTGCAAAATCACCTTTGACTTTCTCAAAGCTATCACCTAATCCGGTTTTGAATTGAAGATTCATATCAATTCTGTTCTTTTTAGCTTCTTTTGCGGTTGATTTGATACTTGCTCCTTGAGCATTAGTGACACTGGTTAATGTTTCACTTAGGCTGTTAATATTCCCTTCTGATTCCGCTGTAAAGTTTTCAAGACCGGAAAGAATATGGTCTCGTGTTCCATCCAATTTTTCTTTCGAATCACTTTTTAGGGTGCCAGCCAATGCATCAGCTTTTGAAGCTATGGTACTATGAGTAGACTCTAATGAACTTGAGCCATCAGCTAGGAATGCATCATTCTTTGCTGTTATACCATCTTTCATATCAGTAAGTGTGGT
>DAOVHJ010000206.1 GCA_030671945.1 Candidatus Heimdallarchaeota archaeon | reverse complement strand
TAAATGATGTTATTTCTGAATTTAAACTTTCGCAAACACCTTAGAATTAATTCTTAACAAAATGAGAAAAATACCTTGCTTCTGCATTTCCGGTAATGAGATATTTAACATCAGGAAGATTTTCTCGGATGAAACGAAGCATGATTTTAACGCATATTCTCAAAATTAATCTAGAGAAATAGAAAAAAGAAGTTAAAAGGGCAAGGAAAAAATTGCCCTTGATTAAATTAATTGGTTATATTACACCTTGTGCAAGCATTGCTTTGGCGACTTTCAAGAAACCAGCGATATTAGCACCAATAACATAGTTTCCTGGAGAACCGAATTCTTCAGCAGTCTTGTAAGAAGCGTCATGAATGTTGACCATGATCTTGTGAAGTCTATCTAAAACTTCATCTTTTGGCCAAGCTAGTCTTAAGCTGTTTTGAGACATTTCAAGACCAGAAGTTGCTACACCACCAGCATTCGCTGCTTTGCCTGGACCGAAGGAGATTTTCTTCTCAATGAAGTAATCCACACCTTCTGCAACTGTTGGCATGTTTGCACCTTCGCTAACAGCGATACAACCATTCTTTACAAGTGCTTTAGCTTCTTCTAAGTCAACTTCGTTTTGAGTTGCACTTGGGAAGGCAACAGTAGCACCAGGTACGTACCATGGACTCTTGAGGTCTTTGTGTTCATTGTATGTGTAGTATTCAACACCATCGTATTTCTTGGCGTATTCGCTAATTCTTCCACGTTTGACATTCTTCAAGTTCATTACGTATGCTAATTTCTTCTTGTCGATACCAGCTTTGTCAATAATAAAACCAGTTGAATCTGAAAGGGTAATACATTTTCCACCTAATTTGTTAACGAGTTCAACTGTGAATTGTGCAACATTTCCAGAACCAGAAACTAAGCAAACTTTGTCTTTAATACCAGTTTTGTCACCACGAGCTTTGATCATTTCTTCTGCAAACCAAACAGCACCATAACCAGTTGCTTCAGGTCTACCAAGAGAACCACCGTATTCAGGGGCTTTTCCTGTTAAGACACCATGGAAAACGTTTTTGATTTTACGATATTGACCAAACATATAGCCAATTTCACGACCACCAACACCAATGTCTCCTGCTGGAACATCAAAATCAGCGTCAATATATTTGTAAAGCTCAGTCATAAGTGATTGACAGAATCTCATAACTTCTCCATCGGATTTACCTTTTGGATCGAAGTCTGATCCTCCTTTACCACCGCCCATAGCCAAACCGGTTAAAGAGTTTTTGAATAATTGCTCAAAAGCTAAGAATTTAAGAATACCATCATAAACTGAAGGATGGAATCTCATACCACCCTTATACGGACCTATTGCGCCATTGAATTGTATTCTAAATCCTCTATTTACTTGTACTTTGCCTTTGTCATCAACCCATGGAACTCTGAAGTGAATTACTCTTTCTGGTTCCACTATTCTATCGACGATACCATTTTCCATGAATTCAGGATATTTCTCAAGTGCCGGTTCAATTGAATCCAGAACTTCTTTTACCGCCTGATGAAACTCAGGCTCGCCTTTGTTTCTTTCCAATACTTTTTTGTATATTGAAGCTGTGAGTTTTCCCATTTTGAATTTACCTCTATTATGTTTCTTTAGAGATAATCTTTAACATGTATTTAATTATTAAATTCATTAAAACTTCATCTCGAAGTTACAACATCAAAAGAAAACAAAATCATTTAAGAACTTTTTCCAATTTCTGTCAATTGGTTATTTTTAGCCTTCGATTATACGGAAATTGTTCTCCCATGTAATTTTTTACATGCTTTCGATTATTTTGATAGCTTTAAATGGTTGATAAGCTTCTTTTATCTTGAAAAGTACCTTCTTAATTGTGAGAGTCATTTTTCTAATGATAAGGTGATATGTATTCCAGAAATAGATAAAGCAGATAAAGGACTCATAATTCTAGTTATTTTTGGTATTGTCTTCACTTCTTTTGCTTGGATTGGAGATATTGCTTCCTGGATCTATATTGGGAATGGTTTCACTATTGATATCATTTTATTATTTGTTGCAATAGCATTAACTATTGGGACTGTATTCATTCGTAATAAGGTGAAGAAAGAAAAACCTACATCCATTCCAAAGGTAGAATCAAGTGAACAGACCGTTGAAATTAAAATAGATGAAGAAACAACCGAAACTGATAGAATCTTCTCTTGCAGTAGTTGCGGTGCAATTATGACTCTTTCTGATGAAAACTGCCCCTCATGTGGTTCATCAAAACCTGTTTGTGTAGTTTGCCTTTCTGAATTAAATGAGAATGATACAATAGTGAAACTCACCTGTTGTTCCTCATATGCTCACAAGGATCATATTGATAATTGGGTGTCAGTAAAGGGGTATTGTCCAAAATGCCTTAAAGAAATTCTAGATAACAAACAAAATATCTTAGTGTTATAATTTCAATAGTTTCAAAATTATTTTTGCTTCTTTGATGCAGCTGAAATTACTCTAAATGACGCATGTTTTAATTTATTTAATTTGTTTATATTTATAACAAAAGCAGTCATTTGCTCAGTTGTTCTAGAGAAAGCTAAAGGTCCGGCATCAAGAACCCGTAATCCTTCTATTTTGAATATAATTTCTTTTAATTCGTTTTTTGCTTCTTGACTATTTGAAGTGAGGAAAACATCAACATCCAATGGATGATTTAGTCTATTGAGTTTCGCTGCTGAAATGGTTTTAAAAGCTCCAACTACAGTTACTCCTTCTGGAACTGTTGCTTGAATGTATTCACTTACTGAGGGATAATCGAATTGCTCCATACACATGTCCTCTGAACAATATGCTAACCCAGCTTCAAAAGTTAATGGAACTATAACATCAACAATTGTAGCATCTGTTTTAATATCTGAACCTAAATCTTCCAATGTGCTACAAATATATTCAGGAGGGACTACAAAAAACAAAATATCACATTGTTTTACTACTTCTTTATTTTCATCCCCATAAAAACTACTCACTGATAGTTTTGAATTCAATTCTTCAACAATTGTCTTTGCTTTTTCTGATGATCGTGAACCAATCATTACTTTGTATCCGGCTTGCGCTAATCTTAATGCAATCCCTTGACTTTGCTTACCGGTTCCAGGAATCATACCAATTTTCTTCTTAGTCATTTCACATCACAAACTCTGGTTCAAATAACGATTGTTAATATAGTTAAACAAATGTGATTTGTTATAAGAATTCCCCCAGAATGTTTATCTTAAGATTTATAAATTAACAAAGAAATCGAATGTATGCTGTAAGATAAACAGAATAAATAATCGCAGCTTTATTGGAGTATGAAACTTATGTCACAGACTGCTTCTTCGTTTGAGAATTATAAGATTAAGCAAAGTCTCGAACGATTAGAAAGAAAGAGATCATTTAACGGTGCAACCTGTTTAGTCTCTCTTTACATGCCTAATGGTATATCAATTCCTGATGTTACTCAACAACTAGTTGATGAAAGAGGAACTGCTGCGAACATTAAAAGTAAACAAACAGGAAAAGCAGTCACAGCTGCTCTTTCAAGTATTCTTACAAGATTAAAACAAGTAAGACAATTACCAGATAACGGTTTAGTTATTTTCTGCGGTATGACTGAATCAGGCAAAATTGAATATTTTCCTGTGACACCAGTACAACCTCTTAGCAGAAAAATGTATGTTTGTGATTCCAGATTTCACACAGAGCATTTACGAGACCAGCTTGAAGTAAAAGATCAATTTGGATTAATGGTTGTTGATAGAAAATCAGCGGCATATGCTTTACTTCGTGGGAACCACATGACTTTCCTCCGGAAACTTCATTCTTTTGTTCCAGGAAAACATGGTAAAGGGGGTCAATCACAGAGACGTATTCAAAGAGGAACTGAGATCCTAGCTAAAGATCATTTAAGAAGAGCTGGGGAAACAGCAAGTGAACTCTTTTTGGAAATTCCAGATCTCAAAGGAATAGTTGTTGGTGGTCCATCTCTTGCTAAAGATAATTTTGTTAGAGGTGACTTCATAGATTTTCGTCTTAGAGATAAAATAATGGGTATTGTTGATACCGGATATACTGGAGAGCAAGGCATACGAGAATTAATGGAAAAATCTGCTGAAATTTTGAAGGATGTTCGATATTTAGAAGAGAAGAAACTAGTTCAAATATTTTTAAGTGAGCTTGGAAAAGACACTGGTTTAGTTGCCTATGGTCAAAAAGAAGTAATGAAGGCAATGGATTTAGGTGCTGTAAAAACCTTACTCATAAGCGAAGAACTAGATGTGATTCAAACTAAAATAGCGTGTCCCCAATGTAATTATAAAAAACAAGAAGCTGTAAAAGCTCGTGAATTTGTTGATTTTGAAGATGAAATCATTAAAAGTAATTGTCCTGAATGTGGAAGTTCTAAATTATCAATCGAAGATACTCAGGATTTCGTTGTTGAACTTGGAAAACGATCTAAAGAAACAGGCGCTTTGATAGAAATCATTAGTTTAGATACAGAAGAAGGTATGATTTTATTCAAATCATTTGGTGGTCTTGTAGCAATATTACGTTATCCTATACGTGAAATGTAGAATTAAAAGATAGAAAAAATAGAAAAAGATAATTTAGTATCTCCTTCTTTGTTTCTTTTTGAAGGGAGGTCTATAATCATCTGGTGGTTTAGGAAAATTATTTGGAATTTTATCACTTGGTGGAATTTCAGAATCATCCTCTATTTTAGCCAATTCTCCATATTTTCCAATATTCAAGCGTAGCTCATTACGAACTACTTTGATAAAACCATTAGTTACTTCTCCAATATCACCATTCTCGAGTAATTCAATACTTTGATCCCATAATGAAAGATAAATTCTCCCAGTACTATCCCCTACTTCTGCTTCAGATAAACTAAGTTCTTTTCCATCCCTAGATTGTATTTCACGAATCTCTCCTTTTGTTATTACACGAAATCGAACGTCAATATTTCTCATATCAGCTTTTAAATCAACAATTTTCATTTTCATCACTTTTAAAATAATATGTCACAGATTTCCAGTCATTCATTAATATAACTAGTGGTTCCACATTTAATTATAACACATGTAATGAAACTCTTACTGTTTAGGCAAAAAATCTTCTACTTATTAGGGGAGTATTTTTTTTGCTGTTTCGTAAATCAAAAAGAAATGAATAACTATATTAAGAATTTTTCATAACAGT
>DAOVHJ010000201.1 GCA_030671945.1 Candidatus Heimdallarchaeota archaeon | reverse complement strand
TCCATCAGGATCTTCTAATTCACCAACATTTCTTGGATTTTTAAAATGGTCTAAAACTTTTTCACTATATGGTAATCTCATTTTTATCATTACTCCTTTTCTTTTTTATAAAGAGGACTAATTTCTCTTAATCTCTTCACTACATCAGAAATAACCTTGACAACGGTATCTACTTCTTTCATATCATTAAATCGACCAAAAGTAAATCGAACAGAACCATGGGCTTGTTCATGGTCTCCTCCAATACCTAATATTACATGACTTGCTTCCAAAGATCTACTAAAACAAGCAGAACCTGTACTTACAGCAATTCCGTTCATATCTAAATGTAGTGTTATTGATTCTCCCTCTACATAATGAAAAGTAATATTAGCATTTTGTGGAGTTCTTTTTGAACGATGACCATTTAGATCGGTTGCTGGTACTTCTTTGAGTATTTTTTCTATAAGCTTATCTCTCATATTTTTGATATAATCATTTTCTTCTTCTGTAACTAATTCTACAGCTTTAGCAAAACCAACAGCTCCCGGTATATTTTCAACACCTGCTCGCATATTGTTTTCTTGAAATCCTCCATCTATATGTTTCTTAATTGGAGTGTCTTTTTTAATATATAATGCTCCAATCCCTCTTGGACCATGTATTGTATGGGAAGAAATAGTAACTAAATCTACAGGTATTTTACTCACATTAATTGGCAATCTCATAAATGAATGAGTTGCATCTGAATGAAATAGAATTTTCTTATCTTTACTAATTTCTGATATAGCTTTAATATCTTGAACTGTCCCAATTTCTTGGTTTGCATGTTGTATTGAAACTAGAATAGTATCCTTATTTATAGCTTCTTTTAATTGTTCTAGATCAATTAATCCATCTTTATCTACATCCAAAAATGTGACCTTTAAACCTTCTCTTTCCAAAAATTTAGCACTATTCAATACCGGAAAATCATCAATTTTTGAAACGATTAAGTGATTTCCTTCTTTTTGTTTTGCTTTAACTACTCCTTTTATTGCTAAATTACTTGATTCAGTGCTACCTGAAGTAAAAACAAGTTCTTCTGCTGATCCTCCAAGTTTTGTAGCAATTTTCTCTCGAGCTTCATCTAATCCTTCACGAGATAAAATACCAAGAGTATAGGCAAACTCAGAAGTAGCTACAGCATAAGTATCAAAATAATATGGTTTCATTGTTTCCAAAACTCTCTCATCAAGACGAGAGCTAGCAGAATTGTCCAAGTATATTAGTTTCTTATTCACTTTATCAACTCATTAAATAAACAAAGTCATAACAGACTCTCTTGCTTCTTTTACGTAAGTACCTACAGAACAGAAATTAGAAATAACTTCTTCTCGTAGATTGTCTTTTGTTATTCCCATAATATCCATAGTCATGTCGCAAGCTAAGATTTTTCCTCCTAATTCAACGAAATCAGATAGCATGCCTTCTAAAGAACGAACATTAGATTTTTTCATTTTTAGCTTAATCATAAATTTACCTAAACCAAAGTAATTCATTTTTGAAAGTGAACCTTTATCCAATTTTCCCTTCTTAAGACGTTCTAATCCAAAGAATGTGAAATATAACGAAACATCCATTCCCATAGCTAAAGCACCATTTCCAATGATAAATGCACTATATATTTTATCAAAATCCCCACTATGAACAATTATTGTAGCTTTTTCTGTCATAATTATTTCTCCTCTGGTATTTTAATTCGTATAATCCAATTACCATTTTTTTCTTCAATACTCAGAAGCTCTAATCCTAGTGCTTCTACTGCCATAGGTATCTCTATTTTTGATGATTCATGATTACCTGTTACTTCAATAATATCTCCAGGAGAAGCTTTTCGAATAGCCTTCCTAGTTTCTACTAATGGAACAGGACAAGTTTCGTCTAAACAATCAACTTTTTTGATTTTATTTGTATCAATTGACATAGAATACCTTCTAAGTATAAGTACCATTTTTTAATCTTAAATGAAATTCATTAAATATTAATAAAAAAAGAACATTTTTTCTTAGTATCTATTTCTTTTGGAGAATTTACTACAGAGATGAATTTCTTACACTTTATTTTCACTTTTTTTCAAAAAATAATAAAAGAAACGATATCGTGCTCTATTATTATCAAGGAAGAATTTTTTCGATTCTTTTTCTTTAAGGATGAAATAATCTTGAATTAAAGGAACTGCCGCATCTATTCTTTTTTCCATAGTTTTTCCTAATACATTGATAATTAGTTTACCCGAATCTTTTGTTATACGAAAAACATCACGAACAATTCTTACTAAATCATCTTGATTTTCTTTGCCATGAATACAACAAGCAACATTATAAAGTAAAGCATAATCAATGATTACATTTTTCAATGGAATTTTTAGTTCTCCATCTGTGTGAATTATATGGATTCTTTTTTCCAATCCATTTTGTATGATTTTTTTTCTTAATTCCTCTAATTTTGATTCGCTTTCATCTAAAGCAAATAGTTTTCCTTTATTTCCAAGTAATTTTGCAAAGAGAATTGAATATTTACCCTCACCACAACCAAAATCAAGTATTTGAGAATTTTTTTCAATTTCTAATTTCTTGATATGATCTTCCATTGTTGATTCATTTGTAATAATGCTCATTATGTTTCCATCTGCCAGTTAAGAAAAGATTATATGGTAAATCATCAGATAACAAAGTATTCTGAAATACATTAAAGTATTTAGCTATTTATCTAGAAAATACGTGAATTGTGATGTTGAATGAAAAATAAGAAATTTTTAACAATAATAATTGCATTATTCATTTCAAGTCTCTTTTTTGGTTTATTAATTTCAAGTAACAATACATTGGCAAAAGCAAATGACGATGAATTGGATTTGCAACCAAACCTACTGGGTGAAATTGATTTTCAATTTAGTATACCAGTTGGTATTTGGGAAATTGAATACTTGAATGGTCAAGTTTATGGTGTAGATGGTTCATCCACTACACTTCGTGTTTGGGATGCTGTTACCGGAGTAAGTACTGCTAATCATACTATACCTTTTCCAACATATGGTCTTGCTACAGATGGAACTAATTTTTATACTACCATAGCAACAGGAGCAACACCAAATGGAACCATACTAAAACTTGATTTAACTGGAAATGAAATCTCAAGAATACACATTCCACTTACAGCTGGGATTCTAAATGGTTTAGCTTGGGATGGTAACCATTTGTGGGCTTTTCAAAATAGTCCAGCAAGTTTTCTCAGAATTGATTTTGTTACTGGTATAATTTCAAGAAATATCTCAGCTACTATGGCACCACATGGGATGACTTGGTATGATGATATGCTTTGGGTGGAAAACTGGGGCATTGATCAAACAGCAGCTATTAATCCTTTAACAGGAGCAACAATCTACACTTTTGCTGCCCCTTATCACTTTGATACAGGACTAGCTAATAATGGAACCCATATAATACAATCTAGCTATGCAGGTGGTCCATTTGTCATTAGTTTCTCAAAAATTCCGAGTGAACCTGGAGACATTTTTACAAAGAGTATCTCTCTCTCATCAAATATCCTTGATATAACATATGATGGTAATGATTTCTACTGGTCAGAAAATGGTTCTTCTTATATAGCTGTCACTGATGGTGTTACTTCACTATTTAATGATGTTTGGGATTCAACAATAGATCCTGTTGGAGTAACAATGATGGATGGTATTTTATTAGTTTCAACCGAAAGTGCTCCATATAATCTATATTCATTTACAATAGATGGAACTATGTTGTCTAACAACAGTGCACTTGGTGTAATGATAAACTCACTTGCTTATGATGGTATTTATCTCTGGGCAATGGGATCAGATGGAATACTTTACAAACTTAATATTGCAGACTTTACAATTGTCTCACAATACTCCATTGGTAATTTCAAAGGAATAACATATGACTATGTTAATGATGTGATTTGGGCTGTATCAAAGCAAGAACATAAAGTAAAGTACTTTGATTTAGAAAAAGAACAACTAGGAAATAATGTGGTTAATCTCACATCACCTATTTCTCCTTCTGAATACGGTTTGACATATGATGGCGAATTCTTAGTAATTACTTCATACTCTACAGGTGGTCATTACTATAGAATAATACCTTGTGAGCTTGATGCAGAACCTCCAATAACACCAACCCCCACTCCAACACCAACACCATTTGAAGGTTTGTTTGGTTTGTCAAATCTCTATGAGAATCTATTATTCGTAGGATTTGGACTTGTTGGTGCAGGGCTTATCTTTGGACTCATTCTTTTTCTCAGAAGAATAAAGAAATAAACTTAGCGAACATTAGTATGTCATGAAGAGTGGAAAAGAAACAAATCTATCCACTCAAAGACTCTTTTTTTAGATAATAAATTACCAGTCACATAATGTGAACTTCTTTTAAAAAGCTAAGAACATCTATAATTCTATCAATAAATGGATGAATTTCTCCTTGAGTACTAAGAAAGAAGATTACAATGATTTAATCAAAGAAATTAATACTAAAATCCAATTTTTAATGAGTAAGCATGAAATTGAAGGTTATTCTATAGCTCTAATTCGAGATGGTAAGATTATTTGGGCAAAAGGTTATGGGATAAGAAATAAAGAAAAACAATTGCCTGTTACAGAAGAAACTGTTTTTGAAGCTGCTTCCTTGACAAAACCACTTGTAGCATATGCCGCGTTAAAGATGGTGGAAGAAGGATTGATAGATTTAGACAAATCATTGACATCTTATCTTACTAAACCATATTTAGAAAATCAACCTAAGCAAAATCAAATTACCGCAAGACATGTTCTTTCACATAGTACTGGCTTTCCTAATTGGGGTAAAGTTAGGTACTCACCTAAGATCTTCTTCACACCTGGAGAGAGATTCTCGTATTCTGGTGAAGGATTCATGTATTTGCAAAAGGTATTAGAAGAAATAACTAGGAAATCTCTTGAAATGATTATTCAAGAAAAAGTACTGAAACCTTTGGGACTAATGAATGCAACCTTACTTTGGAAAGAGGAATATGAAGAAACAGCTGCTGAAGGATATTTTAAGGATGGATCTTTGAAAAAGAAATGGAAACCAAAGAAAGAAGAAGCAGCGGGATCACTAAGCATATCTCCGATAAACTATGCTAAGTTTGTTATTTCACTAATGGATCAATCAAAGAAAAGTGGATCACTATTATCAAACGAAAAAATAAAGGAAATGCTCAAACCTGCTATTCCGGTAAATGATGCAGGATTAAGCAATAAACATGATGTACCAAATTCAGAAATTA
>DAOVHJ010000094.1 GCA_030671945.1 Candidatus Heimdallarchaeota archaeon | reverse complement strand
TATTACTGAATTTCTATTTTAATTATTACTTGTTTTTTTATATTAGTTAGTTGTAAATTGAATTTCGATAAAATCGCATTTTTTCATAGTTTCTAATAAAATCGGATTAAACTTACACAGTTAGTATAGCAGTACCGTTTTGATGGAAATTGTTGTACAATTAATTATGATATACAAACTCTATAAAATGAAATATAAAACTGCAGATGCAGTTCACGAAAATAGCTATAAAGAATTCGATGAGATTTACAAAAAGTATGATGTAAAAATGGTTGGTGGCGGTTATAATGCGGAAGACCATAAAGTAATTTACTTCATGTCTGTATACAACGATGAAAATCACTATAAAGAAACAGTTAAGAAACTAAAAAGCGATCCAACATATATTGAACTCACAAAGAAGCTAGAAGTAGATCGTGAAGATATTAAAGTTAAGACACTAGAAGGATTTGATATATAGATTTTGAGAGTACCTACTAATTTAGTAGGTATCCTTCTATTCATTTTATGAATAAATTTCTTGTTGAAACTAGATTGAATCAAATGCCTTGATGATTTTTTCTTTAAGAATCGATATTTCTTTATCAGTTATAGTTAACGGAGGAAGTAATCTAAGGATTTCTCTCCCTAAACTAGCACCAATAATAATTCCTTCTTTTAGTAATTCATATTTCAATTTGACTAGTATTTCTTTACTTGAGATATTTTTGTGAGATTGGATTACAAAAGCAAAAAGCATTCCCTGTGTTCTAAATTCTTTAATGAATGGGTGTGATAAAGACTCAAAGATATTTCGAATTTGAGTTATTTTTGATTGACTTTTCTTTACAATTTGTTCATCAACAAAAACATCTACAACTGTTTTTGCTACGACAGCTCCTAAAGGATCTAATTGATGTGATTGAGCATAATACATTTCTCCCGGGGATAAGCCGTCTGCTAATTGATTATTAGTTAAAATCGCGCTTACAGGGTAACCATTACCCATGGCTTTTCCTAAGGCTACAATATCAGGTCTGATATCAAAGTGTTCAAAACCAAAGCTCTTACCTGTTCTACCGAATCCACAAGTCACTTCATTCGAGACCACAAGTACACCTGCAGATTGTAGCTCATTACATAATTTTTCCACAAAAGCCTTACATGGTTTCAGTATTCCCCCACTCACCATATTGGGTTCAAGTACAAAACAAGCAAGCTCATCAACGTATTTCTTTGATATATGTTCAATTAACTCATTGTGTTCATCTAAACAAGAACAATTAGGAGTTGAACAGATTGGATAAGGTATTTTTAGTTTAGATGCAAAACCAGAATGGTAAGATGATTGTTTTGCTAGACCAAATGCTCCAAGATAAGAATCCTTCAAAGAAAGAATCTTTCTTCGCTTGGTAACATTTTGAGCAAAACTAATTGCATATTCAACTACTTCGCTTCCACTTTGAAGGAAGGTTACCGCATCATATTTCTTCGGAACAAACTTTAGTACTTTCTCTGCTGCTTCTATTGTCACGGGAGTTAGGAACCACATACTTCGATGAATGAGTTTTTCCATTTGATCTTTCATTGCTTGGATTATTTTCGGATGATTATGTCCTAGATTGGTACACCAAGTACCGGAAACGCAATCTAGATACTTCTTTCCATCCACATCCCATACCCAAGAGCCTTTTGCTTTCTCTAGTAAAATGGGTTCAAAACTGTGAGTTTGGAGAATTTGCTCAAACATTTTTAGTCAACCAACTATTAGTTCTCATCCTTTAAATTTTTTCAGCCGTTAATCCAGATTAACCGATGAACAAATAAAGAGAAAGAAAGCGCTCCGGATGGGAAGATAATGAATCAATTGAAGTTTATATTAGGAACAAAAGAAGAGATGCCTGCAAAATATCTCGATCAACTATTTGACCTTATGCTGGCTAATTACAAGGAAATTCTAAAAAGTGATCCACCAGAAGTCGAATTTTATAAAAAAAGATGGACTCTTGGGACTTCATCAGATCAAAAACAGATTTTTGTCTTATTAATTGATCAAGAAGATAAAGTACTTGGGTATGGTGATAGTTCCTGGAATATTAAATATGATAATTTAGATAAAGCATGGTTTTGGGTTCACATCGCAAAAGACGAACGAAGAAAAGGTTTAGGGAAACGAACTCTAAAAGAGATTCTCGAGAAATTACCCCCTCAAATTACCGGAATTATTACAGAAGTATTTACTGAAACAGATGGAGTACCTTTCGTTGAATCATTAAAAATGAAGAAAAATTACACAGAAGTTCTTAGTCGCACGGATCTAACTAAATTTGATTCTGAAGAAGTGAAAAAGGAATCCAAAAAACTTAAGCTACAAGCATTAGAAAAGGGTTATGATATAATCTATATTGACAATATGAATCATGTTTTCCATCTAGATTTTATAAAATACGTAGAAATGGCTCAAGAAATTTGGAGAGATATGCCATTAGAAGAATTAACCTATGAAGATGAAATTCTAAGTGTAGACAGATATCAAGAGATGATTCAGCGCCAAGTATTAGCTGGTAATCATATTATGACTTTTGTAGCAATCCACAAAGAAACAAATGAAATAGCAGGTGTAACTGTTACTTATATCAATGAACATCAGAAAAAAATAGCTCATCAACAAGATACTGGAGTTGTTAAAACTCATAGAGGTAAAGGACTTGGTTTAGCTCTCAAGTATCAGATGCTAGAAAAACTACTTTTTGAAACAAAAGCAGACAAATGGCAAACTGGTAATGCAGGGAGTAATGAACACATGCTTCGTATTAATGATATTCTTAACCATGAACCATTTACAAATGTTCCAGTTTATGAAAGTAGTAAATCAGATTTGCTGAAGAGATTATAACCATATTTGGATTAAAAACAAATTCTCTAATTAAATCAGCATTATAGTTTTTACCAAACATGAATATTGTCAAAACCGGTTCCTCTACTTTCAAAGGAGACGAAACCAACAGAGCCATTTGTTATCGATAAACCCGAATATGTAAGCATTTCATTGTAGTCATAATAGAAACTAAAGTTCTCATTATCCATTGAAATCCGCCAGTTATGCCAATCTCGATTTCTGTTTAATGCAGTACTATTTAGCTTAGTCCAATGAAATCCAATAATACCATTCCCAGCATCATATCCTTCAACATAATGAAGATTTACTTTTCCTAATTCAACAGTATCATTTGGAGTTACCCAATTGAACAAATGTGATTCTTCAATAAGATATTCTTCATCATTAATTGGGTGATCATCTGTAGACCAGAGTAAATAGAATTTGGGATAATAGCCTGTGTCATTGTATCTAAAAATTAAACCAACTCCATCATTATCTCTAGCTCTAATATCTGCGGAAAAATTAACATTAGCGAAACTAAACAAGTCATTTTTCAAGACAACATATTGACAATTACTTTCTGTGTTTTTCCAATAATTATCTCGCTCAATTGGATCGAGAGATTTTTCCCAGTCAAGAATGCTAGAATAATCCCCATGAACGGGCTCACCTAGTAGATTACGAAAACGGAAATAATTCCATTGTTCAATGTGAAAGTCTGATTCGAAATTTTCACTATAAATAAATGATATATCACTAAATTCAATGCCAATTCTAACAGCAAATGTGCTTAGCTTTTCATTATATTGCAAGTGTATTTTTAAAATTTCAAAGAAACCTACTTCTACAGAAGAATTTCTTGCAACACAAATAACCCTATAACTAGTTCCTGAATCAATAATAATCGAGTCATTGGAAACCCAATCGAGGTCTACATTCAATTTTAATATTGAGATCTTATCAATAACAACTCTGAAAAATGCGTAATTTTGTAAAACGAGTTCAAGAGTATCAGTTTTATTATTAGAGTTGGTATCAGTAAATATTGCTGAATTTATTGTTAGACCTTCACCAGAAAAATCATTCCTAATAAAAACTGATCCCCCAGCCATAAGAGAGCCAAAGATAATAACAATGACTAAAACAACTTGTATAGTTCTATTTTCCTGAATCATTAACTAAGCTCTCAAAAAATTGTTCATAATAAATTTCTGTCTTCTATAATATTTCCTTGACTTAAATTACATTATAAAAGATAAAGTATAAAACAACATCCCTTCAATAAATGAAATATTTAATCCTTGTAACTATATTTTTCTTTATTCTCGTTCCACCATTTTTGCCATTTTATTTTGCTATCATCACGCTGCTTCTTCTTTATCCCCATAACGAAAGCTCCTCCTTTTCCAAGGTGTTTCTTTATCCATATGATTTGACCAGTATGACCAAGAAAATGCAAGGAAACTCGTTGAAGCAATTCACTTACTGTTTCTGTATTATTTTCATTATGCTCTGGCAATTCACTGAATTTCTCTTCTGGTAGATTATTGAGATAATTAAAACTTGATTCAGAAACCTCTAGAAAAGTATCGATTAACTCTTTTATGCTTAGAGGGAAATTTGTAATTTCTTCAACATCCACTCTTGGTGGATGATAATATTGGAGAAACGCTTCAGTTACTATTCTTTTACCTTGGCTTAAGTAGTTGAAGTAATAATCCATTTGAATTGTTAAATGACCTAGGATCCAATTTATAGGATTAAAATTTGGTTTTATTTCTTCTTCAAAATCTTCTGGTTGTAACCTAAAAATTGCTTTCAATACATTCCATTGAGCTATCTCTAAAGATTCAATAGCATATTTTTTCAGACTCATTTAAACAAACCACATATGATTTAACAAATAACTTATTTACATATTTTATCCATTAAACCAAATGCTTTAGCAGAAATAAGTGGATTAAAGTATTCATATAATTCTTTGATTTTTCCATTTTCATCAAAATAGAAAAGAAAAATATAATCGTTTTCATAATAACCTTCCTTATTCTTAAATTTGAGTTTGCCTGATAATATAACTGCTATTTTATTTGGGTCTTCAAATGGCATAATTTCTTTAATTACAAATTTCCCTTCTGTAAAATTCTTCGCTATTCCCATCCAAGAATCAGCAATGTTTTTTTTCCCGGTAGTTTTGTAAGGAAACAACCCAGAATGATATGGTAGAATTGCTACTCCATCTGTAATGAATAGCTCAGAAACTTCCAAGATTTTCAATTGCTCAAACAAATTAACAAAATTATGTACTGTATCTATGTTTTTTTCTCTTGACATATTTTAACACCTATAATAATAATTACAGGCAATGAAGTTAATGCTATCTCTTTACAAACTATTTATTTTTAATAATTAATCTTAATAAATTGCTTGTTTACAATCAATCATTAGAGGTTATTATCCATTTTGAGGCATCACCCATGTGACGTCTAAGAATGGAATTTAATCTCCCAATATGATGTTGGGAATGACGAATATTGTAGATCAAACGATGAGCTAATGTTGGTCCTGTCCAAAAGTAACTATTTTTCCCTTCCAACTTCTTAGCTGTCATATCTTCTAGAACTTTATCACATTTCTTTTCAACGTCTGCAAGATACTTCAATAACTCTTGTTTTGAAAGAGTTTCTTCCATCTTTTCATTTAGGTTTTCTTTTACAGTGAATCTTTCAGGACGCTTCTTAGGATTATCTCCCAAATAAAAGTCAAGATAATAGATTGTGTGATAAGCTTGTTGCCAGAAAGGAGGTTCGTCTATTTCTTTATTCCACAAATCATCGGAACAAAGGTTCATTTCCTTCTGTAGCATTTGAATTAATGCGTGGTATTCATTCCGGCATATTTCAACAAATAACGAGTCTTTCATGCAATTCCTCATATGAATGATAACTAAAAATGAATAAATATTTACCTAGTTATTTTTTTAGAAATACTTTCGGAAATCTCTAATCTTTACAGTTTTTAAGAAAATCATTTGGGTTCTTTATAAAAGCAGATATGAGAGTTTTCCAAAAGTAAATAATAGTTTACAAAGGATGAATGACTATGACTGAAGAGTTTAAGATTATCAAGAAGACCTTCCTTCATGATGTTGTAGAAGGAACACATTATGAAATCGGGAAACAACAAGCAGAATTATTGCTGAAAAGAGGTCCTAAATCTGTTGAGTGGTTAACAAAGAAAGATAATGATCCGAAGAAACTTGGATTTGAGAATTTCAAGGAACAAGAGGATTTTTACGAAGAATATTGTCCTGGAATAATAGAAGAATTCAATGGGTTTGCAGAAGGCTTGGGAGTTAAGACTCATGATTTGTCATTTTTTGGTCCGCCTATTTTTATACATAGTAACTGTAGTCAAATAGCAGTAACATCACCCATAACAAAAGATAATCATGTTTATGCTGCAAGGAGTTATGAGTTCTTTCACAACATGGATGATCTTCGATTAATTACTACTCGGGTTAAAGGAAAACCAAAAACAATAGGTTTCTCAAGTTTTGTCTTAGGTCGACAAGATGGCATAAATGAACACGGTTTCAGTGTTACTTTTACAGGTGGGGGAACTTTCAAGACTAAACCAAAAAATACTGGATTCCAATTCTTCCTAATTATGCGATCGATGTTGGATAATTGCAAATCAGTAGATGATGCAGTAAAGTATCTCAAGAAGGTTCCTGTAAATGGTTATTGGAATTTCTTAATGACTGATAAAGATAGTAACGCTGCTTTAGCTCAATTCTATGACCAAGATTTTGCTATAAAGAAAATTGGGAAAGACACTGAAGAAATGATGATTTATTCCGGAAATCATTATCGATTACCAGAAATGGTGAAATACCAAGAATTTGCCGGGGATTGGATTCTTAAGAATTCAATAAAAAGATGTGAGACTATTGAGTCTACTTTATCAACCGCAGCACCAAACATAACAAAAGAGAATATTAGAAATCTGCTATCTGAACCTCTCTACAAAGGAGTTTGTGGCTATTACTACACAGACTACTTTGGAACATTATATACAATAATTTTCGATTTAACTGATTTGAAAGCAGATATCTGTTTTGGTATTCCAACACACAACGAATGGCAAGAGCCATATACCTTCGATGATCCAGTTGGAGTAAAGAAGTATCAAGCTATTTTACCAGATATCTCAATAAAAACAGATGAATTATGGTCAGACTAATATGTCTGACTCATTTTATTCATTTCATTCTGTTTAAAGGTCTTGATAATTCATCGAGTTGAGCTAATTCACTCTTTGTTAATTCAAAAGTCATTGCACCAGCATTTTCTACAACATGATTGATTTTGGACGCTCCAGGGATTGCAACAACTGTGTCTTTGCTATAATTAATGAGCCAGTTAAGTGATACTTGAGATGCTTTGACGTTATGTTTTGTAGCAATTTCTTGTATAGTTTTCATTAGTAATTCTGTTCTCTTAATTTGTTTCTCGACATTTGGATACATTCTTCGTTTCATAAAAGACACATTTTCCTTCAAGTTGGGGTCATTGTGATAACACCCAGTTAAAACACCTTGATGTAATGGACTATAACTAATGATCTTAATACCAAGTTCCTTAGCAGCATCTAGAACACCATTCTTTTCGATTCTACGATGAAGCAAACTATATTTTACTTGGTTAGAAACTAATTGTAAACCACGTTCTTGTAAGGTATCATGTGCTTTTATCATCAGATTCTTTGAAAAATTACTAACACCAATAGATCGAATCTTTTCACTTTCAACCAAATCTGCCATGGTATTCATTTGAGCTTTTATACTCGAGAATGATATTGGTGCATGGATTTGATGAATGTCAATAGTATACCCATCTAAAGCAGTAAGACGCTTCTCTATTGATCTCTTCAAATGAGCAGCTGTTCTAGCCATGGGCATCCATTTATCAGCAATTATAACATCTTTATCTTTTATCCCATTTGCTTTAAGTGCACTAGCAAGATATTTTTCAGAACTAGAATATGCTTCAGCTGTATCAAACCAGTTAACACCACCAGCAAATGCAGCTTTTATAATTCCATTTCTTGTTTCCTCATTCACATCCCCAGAACCCATCATTTTAGACATTCCTTGTCCCCAAGAAAATTGCATAACTCCAATACCAATTGGAGTTACTTCAATTTTAGTTCCTTTCAATTTAATTTTCTTAATTTTATTAACCAATTTAATTCCTCGTTCATAATTTATTTTAAAAGATTTTTAGCTCTATATCAATATTTGTCTATATTTTATTTATCCGATTTTTCTAAGATTTTTTATGCTGATAATTTAATATTAAACAAGTTAATTGTTAAATTTGGTGGAATCAAGTTGTCAAAAATTAAAGTTGAAGTAAGTGAAATTAAAGGCGAATGTGATAATGGAATGGAAGTTGGAGATCATTTTATCATTCAAGATGGTAAAATAAGCATCCCTGATGGGAAGTCTATTTGTATCTGGACTTTAAATGGCATGTTGCCAAT
>DAOVHJ010000233.1 GCA_030671945.1 Candidatus Heimdallarchaeota archaeon | reverse complement strand
TTTGCTTTCAATAAATGTATAGTCGTTTATTAAGGTTTAAATTGTTGTTTGGATTAAGTAACTAGTAGAGGAGAAATCGAATACTTTGTCGCGAAATAGAATAAATGACTTGGCATTAGCCAGAGAAACACAATTAATGTTTACTTACACAGAAGGATTCAGCCCTATTGGAAGTAAACTTAGTCGGTGGAAAGGTGAAATTCTTGTCAAGATACCTCAAGGAGAACGAGCAATACCAGTTGAAGTATTGGTTCCCTTAAAGTATCCTGAATACCCACCAAAGGTTATTGTCTTAGAGAAGAATATTCAGCATCCAAATATTGAAAAGAACGGAATTGTGTTGCTGAAGATTACTCACGAGTGGAAACCTGATGTACACGTTTATCAAGTAATTCATGCGTTACAAAATCTATTCAAAAAAGTTCCACCACAATTTACTGATACTGCTGGTGCAAAAATCAAAAGTAAAAAGGCAACAGTACAATCAATTGATTCTGCAAGAAGTGCAAACCAACAAAAAGTGGATACTGTAAATCAAACTATAACATCTTTACAAGACGAAATAAGAGCGAAAGATGATGAATTACGAAAACTACGAGCGGAATTAGTAAAAGGATCAAATGTGAAAATTGCGAAAGTGGAAGATATAGTGCTACCAAAAGATAAAGCTAAAAGCGAGAAATTAATGATACAAGCAAAAAGCATAGCAATAGCAGATCTACTTTCCACTCTCGATGAGAAATTCAAAGATGGAGAAATCAGTCCAGTTGATTTTTCAAAACTTTACAGAAAATACACAAAAGAATTGTATTTAATTCATAAGGAATTAGAATCGAAATAAAATGAGGAAATAAAAATGTCATATTCGTCTAAAAACAAATCACAAGTTGAATTGGAAGCAGAATTATTCTCATGCATTGCTACAATTGATAATTTAAGTCAAAGCTTTACAGATGGAATTTTGGATCCAGGAATGTATCGTCGACAACTAAGAGCACTAATTAGAGATGCATTTAAGGCTCGCTTTCAGCTACAAAAGAAAGGTTTTGATTTGGAAGGTTTTCTTGCTCGAGAGAATATTGTAAAGAAATATCCCTATGGCGCAGAAAAACTTCGTTTTGCTGAAGGAGTTGCACCAATTCCGATTGATGAATCTGTGGAAACCGTAGCTATGCCGTTTGCATCAATGAAAAATCTACCAGCAAAAAGCGCTGATTTTGTTGCAGGTGCTATAGAACTAATTGATTTGTTAAGACTTGGTTCCGTTGCCAGGGTAGAACTAATAGTTCCAAACCTTGATGAAATGGAAGCAATTCTAAAAGACTTTCCAGGATACGGAAAAGATTCTGAAGTTGTCGAAGAAATAAACAATTGGAAAGAAATGCTTGCAGCAAAACCACCCGATGAAGTTCTAGAAGAGGGCTTAATAAAACGATTAGAATTTGAAGCTGTAAGATGGTTAAATGGATTCAGAAGATCATTGAGAAATTCATAAACCATTTTGATTTCATACTTCTACTGCAAAGTATTTGAAAAATCTAAACAGCCATCAAGAGGTAAGGCACATGCGTGGAAATCCTGTAGCATACAGAAACTTATTCCGACATTTACGTGAAATACTAAATTATCTTGAGATAGCATTAGATGCAGATTTTGTATTAGAAGAATTAAATTCCGCCATAATTGAATGTGAGAAAACATTCGGCAAAAGACATCAATGTACCATTCAACTTCGAAATCAAATGAAAGATTTGTATAAAAAATACATTGATAGAAAAGCTTTACCACTTAAAGATAAAGATGAGAAAAAACTGAAAAATAAAATCAGTGAATTATTGAAGAAGTATTATCGAAAACCACAGACATAGATGATAAGATAATTCGAAACGTTATAATTATAATTCGTCCCTAAAAATCCTAGTGAGGTAAGAAGAATCATGGGTTTAAGAGATATAGAAAAGAAAATCAGAATAAAATCTGCATACAAAACAAAAGAAGCCGAATTAATGATTACTGATCTTGAACGTATGCTGGAAAATATACGTGAGCTTCATAGTCAATTAAAGAAATTCGAAAAGAAATGGAAGAAAGATATAGAGAAGAATAAAGATTCCTATAAGAAATTAGTGGAACTAAGACAAGAACTAGGATTACCAAATGAATTAGGAATATATGAATGGAAAGAAAGTGCAACATTTTGGGATAAAGTTGGCGGTGGAGATTTCTTCGAACGACTTGGTGTTGAGATCTTAGAAAAAGCCAAAGAAATCCAAGAATATACAGGAGGTTTAATGACACTTGGTGAAGTTGTTTTACTTGTCAATAAAGGCCGTCCTGGCAAAATTATTCCATCAAAAGATGTTGTAGAAGCAATTGAAAAACTTTCCAATGCTAAACTCATCCCTAAACCAAAAGAATTGAAGAGTGGAGTAGTGCTTGTGGAATTCATTCCAGCGAATCTATCCGATGATCAAGAAGAAGTTCTTGCTCTCTCAACCAGAAAAGGATGGATTTCCATGGAAGAACTGTTGTTAAAAACTAGATGGACACAAAAGAGATGTGAACGTGTACTTGAATCTATGAGAGATGCAGGTATTGCTCGAGTAGATGCAAGTTATGCAGAAGGCAAGAAATATTACTTCCCAGGTTTAGGTGGAAGATAAGAATTATACTTGAAAAATGAAAATATTATCAGCTTGATTGCTGATAATCTTTATTTTTATTCATTATCTAAATCATATGTAAATTCTATAGTCTTAGGTTTTTTCTTCTTCCTTTTCACTGGTTTCTTCGTGGGCTCTTCATCAAAGGAAATTTCTTTCGGTTCCTTTACTTTGTCTTTATCCTGCTCTTTTCTAAATTGGATTCCTTCCATAACATAGGCGTAAACTAAGAATCCAGATATAGCAAATAGAATTAAAACCCCAACACCGATTTTCCAAGGCATCAAATAATTAGGAAGTCGACCCATTGCACGCATTTCTTCTATCCACGTGTAATAAGAAACTTTGGAGTCTCCCGCATGCGTGCACAATCCAGCAGTGCTATGAGGTTCCAATAAAGGAGAATAAACCAAACTAAGATAACCAGAAGGATAATCATAAATAGTATACCAACAAAGAAACTCCAAGTCATTTTCGTAATTTTCAATAACATTGAAAAGATAACGAACGAATTCTCCTTGATAAGCAAAAGATCCTCCATGTCGACTATCAGATATAGTATAAATATTCGTAATTGCAAATTTCTTTGTAGTTAAACTTGTGAAATTGGAGAATTTTTCAAGAGTTTCGGATTCATTAAGAAAAGCAAGTCCGCCATATTTATCTGTAAAAACTCTACAAGAAAGACCATAAATATCACAGGCATTATCAAAATTACCGATAATTGGTTCTATATTTCTTAGATCGAAGGGAGCTTGATAGCGAAAGATGGAAAGAACTTGCGTGTCACTATAGTTTGTTTTCACGAAATCATATAATTGTTCACAAAGATCGACATAATCATCGAGCATAACTGTATTAGTCATTGTTGAACTGGAATAATTAAAAAATGATTCAAAAATTCCATTGATCTCAGAGCCATAGCTAATATAATCTAAATCGATGATTTCCATTATATCAATAGTCAAATTCCGCAAGGTATCAAAGATAACAGTATCATTAAATCGATATGTTGCTTCAGCTGGTGTAGAGTAAAAGGTAAAATTTTCGAATGGATAAGCAAATGTGGTTGTATTACCATAAATCACATTAATAGCTAAAGAAGTATTTATCTGAGGATATTTTTCTAAATAAAATTCCTGCCACTCAATAAGAGGTGTTAATGAAAAATTCAGAAGACCCCAACCATAATCTCTATGTTCAATTTGAGCTCCCATCTCAATTGCTTTTTGATATCCAGCATCAATAAATTCTGTCGCACCATCCAAACCATTTATCATTGAAAAACCAATTTTAACGTTTTCACCATAGGATTCAACCACAGGCGCACTTGTTGTAAATTGGGCAAAGATTGGAAGAATTAGTAAGATGGTAATCACAGAAACAGCAACTTGAGACTTTTTCAAAACTAGCCACTTCTCCTTTTCTTCGAGCTTCTAGATGAAGAAGATTTTTTGGAAGTAGTCTTAGTTTTTGGCTCTCGAGGAGTGAGATCTATAGTTCCAACTACTTTACCTTTCTTTTTCTTCGTTTTTCTAGGTTGAAGATCAAGTCTAGTTCCTCGAGTATCAACTCGAGTTGCTTGTTTCATACGAATAACAGAACCTGTTATAATGAACAGGGCAAAAACAACCACTATTTTAATGAGATCTTGCCAGATAATGACTCGAAACATAATAAGGTCATATGCTATCCCAATAGCTGCTCCAGAGAAAATCTGATGCCAAACACCAGATTCGTTTTCCAATAAGTCATAATCAGCTTTTGCTGTGATCGTCGCAATAATAGCTATCACAACTAGTATTGGAAGGGTTGCGAAAAAGAAGAGATTGAAGAGATATGTTTCTATAACAGAGTTTATAGTTAAAGCAAAAGAGAAGCCCGTTAGAATGTATAAAATGGATGGTCTGAAAAATCCTAAATGTGGTCCATCTGTAGGGTGCTCTTCTGTATAAGTCTCAAGATTACGCTTAAGGAATACTGAAATCAAGATGAAAAATGTCCCAAGTGCAATGTACTTGAATACATTAATGTACCAATGATATCTAAGTCTGAATAAGTCAAAAGCAAGTCCAAACATGAAACCCACAAGAAGTATAGAATAACTTTTTGTCTTTTCAGAAAATTCACCACCAGATCTTCCTAATACCCGA
>DAOVHJ010000128.1 GCA_030671945.1 Candidatus Heimdallarchaeota archaeon | reverse complement strand
TCAGCTGCATCTGAAAGACCTACTGATTCTAAAGATTCGATTGCTAATTCTCTTGCTTCAATTTCAGAAACGTCCCTGTGCATTGCAATTACTTCTATCATCTGATCAGAGATTTTTAGTACAGGATTTAAAGAAGTCATTGGATCTTGAAAAATCATAGCGATTTCTTTTCCACGAACTTGTCGCATTTCTGATTCTGGTAATTGAACAAGATCTTTTCCTTTGTATAAGACTTGTCCACTCATAATTTTTCCATTTGAAGCTAGAATTCTGAGAATTGAATATGCTGTTTGGGTCTTCCCACAACCTGATTCACCTACAACTCCAACAGATTCCTTTGGAAATACTGTTAAGTCAATTCCAGCTAAGGCTTCAACTATACCTGATTCTGTGAAGAAATTCGTGACTAGACCTTTTACTTCCAATAATGGTTCCATAGAATTCACCGATTTTGTTCTGATAGCAAATATAATTTCTTTTTATTAAGTCTTTTCTGTAGATTCAATATTCACTTTTGTTTTTGAATTTATTGATAAATTACCTCAAAATATGGGTAGCAATCCAGTAATCAAAGATTTTTCACTCAGAAACAGATTACTAATTTATGAGAAATAAAATATGATGAAAGGTAGGATAAAAAATTCCTACACTTCTGGATAATGACATTTAACGTAGTGTTCATCTTCGATTTCAATGACCGGTGGATCTTCTTCAATGCATTTCTTTCCATCAGACTTGTAACATCGAGGATGGAATCGACAACCTGAGGGAACATTCATCGGAGAAGGAGGTTCTCCCGGAAGTACAATTCGCTTCATTTTACGCCTCGGATCTGGACGAGGAATTGCAGACATCAATGAAACAGAATAAGGATGAGCAGTTCGTGTAAAGACTTGCCTATTTGATCCGAATTCAACTATTGTTCCTAGATACATAACTGCAACTCTGTCACTTACATGTTTTATAACAGAAAGATCGTGTGCAACAAAAATGTATGTTAAATTGAATTCTTCTTGAAGGTCTTGCATTAAATTTAGGATTTGTGCTTGAACAGACACATCAAGAGCGGAAACTGGTTCATCTGCAACCACTAGCTCTGGGTTGACTGATAATGCTCGAGCAATACCAATTCTTTGTCTTTGTCCTCCAGAGAATTCGTGAGGATATCTCATTGCGTGATAATCTTCCAAACCAACTGAGTCCAATAAGTCGAATACTTGTTTTTCTCTTTGTGCTTTTGGCATTTTAGATTCATGTATTTGAAGTCCTTCGCCAACGATGTCCATGATAAGCATTCGAGGATTTAATGAGCTGTATGGATCCTGAAATATCATTTGGACATTACGTTTGAAATGCATTTCATCTTCCTTTGTATGAAAAGCATAGATATCTTGATTTCGATATAATACTTGACCTGTTGTAGGAACTTCTAATTTAACAATAACTTTACCAGTAGTTGTTTTACCACAACCGCTTTCGCCAACTAAACCAAGTGTTTCACCTTTGTAAACAATCAAATTGACACCATCAACAGCTTTGACGTTAGCCACTTGTCTACTTCCAACAAAACTTTGTTCCTTTACTGGAAACCATTTTCTTAAATCTCTTAGTTCTAGAAGAATTTCGGATTGTGGTGACTCTGAAGCCATTTCTTTATCACGCTCTTGCTTTGTGGGTATTGAGATAAACTTCAATACTCCTTTTATCGATTGATTTTAGTTCTTTATGAATATTTCCTTTGATATTTACAATTCGAAATATCCAAGTAACTATTAGTTACTAAATAAAAATAATCATAATAAAATCCTTCCTAGATTCTGATAAGTTGGAAAAAATCATTTAGAGGGGAAAGGTAATTGCTAATTATCATATAAATAAGAATCATTTCTTGATTTTCCCAAAGGAACCTACACTTTTTTAATAGGGTTTTTGTATTATGATTTGGGATTAGAGAAAAATAAAAAGGTAAAAGGCGATTCAATCACTAAATCCTCGAAGAAGGTTAAATCATGTCAAGTGCTGTATTGGAGTGTAAGGATGTTTTTAAGCAGTATGAACTCCGTTCTGGTCCTTTGGAAGTTTTAAAGGGAGTCACTTTTGATTTGAAAAAAAAGGAACTCCTAGCCATTGTTGGGATTTCTGGAAGTGGGAAAACTACTTTGTTGAATCTTCTTTTTGGAATAGATACCATGACTGAGGGTCATATAAAAATCGATGGAAAAGATATCTCAGATATGTCTAAAGATGATTTTCGTCTTTTCAGAAGAGACAAGGTAGGAATGATCTTCCAGGAATTCTATCTCATTCCAAGTATGACAGCGATTGAAAACGTTATGGCTCCGTTAATTATTGCTGGAAAATCTGAGCAACTAGCATTAACAAAAGCGTATCGATTGCTTGAGCGAGTCGAAATACGCCCAATGGCGAACAAATATCCTCATCAATTATCAAATGGTCAAAAGCAAAGAGTTGCAATTGCCAGAGCAATAGCAAATACTCCGAAAATATTGATTTGTGACGAACCAACCCGTGCTTTAGATACTACTCTTGGTGATGGAATTATGGATCTTCTTGAGGAACTCATAGAGAATGAAAATATTGCAGTAATTATGACCACTCATGATCCTCAAGTCGCTGCGAGAGCGGACAGAGTACTAATTATTCGTAATGGTAAACTTGTTGAGGAAAAAATTGTTGATAAGGAATCCTTTGATTTCAGAGCTGCGAAGGCGATTTACCGAGACCCTGAAATCGTAAAGAAAGAACCTACATCAAAACCAAAAACAAAGAAAAAGGCTTCAACTAAGGAAGCGAAGAAATCAAGTAAAAATAGCAAAACATCTTGAAAATTTGGAAATGAAAGAAAATTTGGTGTTAATTAATGAGTAGTAAAAACAATGTCAAATTCCGTTTTTTGTTTTCATTAGCTTTCAAGAATATTCTTAGTCACAAAAGACATATGGTAATTATCATTTTTGGTTTTACTATTTCTATCTCCATGCTTCTGTCTGTGAATCTCTGGTCAAATACTTCCGAAGATTTAGCTATTAATGATTTTCTAGGTTCACAAGATTTTCAAGCATATATTTTCTCTGCTTCTCAACCTGAGGATATAGATGAAATAATTGAGGATTTAGATGAAAATGTACTAGTAGATTTCTATAGTACGGGATATTCTACGGCTGCATTATTCAATACAGAAAACAAGAATTTTACGACCTATGAAGTTCTGCCTGAAAGCAGTCAAACAGATCCTAATAATCCTGTTTCCCTTACAAATGCTTTTATTACGGGTCAGGAGACACTGGACCGAATTTCATTTGTCTTTAATGTTGAGGGGAATTTCACCATTGAAGATAACGGTATTTTGTTAAGCTTTCGACAAGCTCAAGAATTAAGTTCAATATATGATAGAGATATCCAGATAGGAGACGTCCTAAATTTATCCATTAGCAAGTACATTCCGAATCCTGCTTATGGTGAAATATATCTCTCTTCATTTCAAACAACCTATTATGAGGATTATACTGTCAAAGGAATTTTCACGGTAAATGAAGGTCTTTCTATAGTTCAATCGGCTCTCTCAAGCGAAGTCCTTTCTGACTCAATAATTTTCCCAATAACCTCTTTGGGAAGTGCTGAAGCTACTATGAAAACAAATGAAGTTCCATATGTTCTATTCGTAAAATTCGATAAAGAAGAAATAACCAAAGATGGTCTAGATGAAGTAGTAAATAAAATGCAATTATTCTCAGAGACAATTAAAAGAGATTATCCAACAACTTACATTTATATTATTGAATCAACTTTGACCTCATTAATAAATGCATATTCTCGAGCTTCAATTTCAGTTGTCTTAATGATACCTGTCATATTGGTAGGTATTGTGATGACAATTTTCACAATAAATATTATTGTTGAATATCGACAAGAAGAAGTTGCTCTGCTAAGAGATCGAGGAGCAGATACATTTCAAATTCTGCTGTTATTTATAATTGAATTTCTCATAGTGGCATTTTTCGGAATTATACTAGGAATTGCGTTATCATTTATCATTTCCGCATTAATACCTTCTTTTTCTGCAAGTGGGTTTAATGGCGCAACATTTAGAGCTTTCATGCGAGAACCGAGTTTTTCATTTGGATTTGCTATTGGAATTTCTTTCACATTACTCATTATTCTTGTTGGGTATGCTTCTTTGAAAATATGGTGGGAAATTTCACTTAGACATAAAAGTTCTGAACATGAATTAAGTGCACGAAGAAAAATGGAACGAAATATCTTTCTTGGAGTAAATATCGGAGTTGTAACAATTGTTGTCATTGCATTAATTTTTGTTTTAATCGATACGATTAGAAATATACAAGAATCACAGAATTTCTCCTTAGCAAGTACCACCTCTGCAGGTTATACTTTTCTCCTGTTTTGTTTCCTATTGATTTTTGTAGGGCAGTTAATTAGTTATCTCGTAACAGATAAATTCCAGGTTTCATTGAAAGGTTTGTATCGAAGAATTGTCTTTAATGAAGCTTTCTTCTTAATCAATAGTTTCAAACGAAAAGATAAGAAATTGAATTCAATGACTTTTGCAGTTATTTTGGTTTCTACTTTTGTTGCCTTCTCACTAATTTCAGCTTCATCAGTAACTCAAAATCAAATGTTGGAAGCAGATTACAAAAATGGAGCAGATATGAGAATTATTACTTATCCGGTGGATTCTAGCTTTAAAAATAACCTCTCACAAATTGATGGAATAAACGAAGTAGTTGCTCTTTCGAAAACAACAGGTTCGATTGCTTATGATGATTATACGGTAGTGGGTGTTGATTCCATTACATACTCGAGAATAGGAAAGTGGGATGATAGTAGTTTCGCGGAAGACAACTCATTCGAAAATCTGAAAATTTTGCATGAAACATATGCAGGGGTGATTATCAGTCATCCTCTTGCTGAAAGACTTAATCTAACAATAGGAGATGATATTCCAATAGTTAATTTACCAGGAGGAATCTTTCATAGATCCTTTGTCATCACTGGAATATTTAACTCAGCTCCAGGATTGGGGTTATTGGATGGAAGGAATATTGAGATGCTGCAACAAAATGAGGGAATTGTTCTCATAAATGAAGAATTCATGAAAACAGAACTAGAGATATCCAGTTGTCAATTATTCCTAGCAAGTGTCTTTCCAGATGAAAATTCCACTAGAATTACAAATGAAATCAAAGGTTTATTATCAAATACACAAGTTAATCCTGAGCTCATCAATGAGCAATTCATTGGATCTTTTATAGATACATATATTCCAAATGTAAGGGTTTTCTTCTATGTACAATTAATAGCTATTGTTTTAATAATTATAGTTTTAATAATCATGTTCACTGATTTTACATTAAATCAAAGAACACAAGAATTTGCTATTAATCAGACGATGGGCAAATCTACAAGAACGATATCTAAATTACTTGTAATAGAGCTAATTGTTATAATTCTAAGTGCAAGCATAGGAGGATTATTGCTAGGATTAGTGTTTACTTATGCTTCGTTCAATCTAATAACACCAATTCTAACATCACATAACATAATACCGTACACAATTAATCTCCCGATCTTGGAAATTGTTCTTACACCAGTAGTTTTGACTGCAATGGCTTTAGTGGGTGTCTTACCTTCAATAATAAAATATGGTCGAGAAAAAATAATCACTGCTTTGAGAAATTAATCTCATTTATTGAGATTGGTGATTTAATGATAGAAAATACTATTTCTTAAAAAATAATAGAATAATAGTCAAAGCTACCGACAAAAATCAGTACTCCAAATATAAGTAATTACTCCTTCCACCAATAAAACTTTTAAAGACAAGAGTTCAATAAATAAAACGTACTACTCTTAAAAGAGAGTACATTACCTATATTATTTGTGGAAGGTAAAAAAATTTGATCAAGAAGGATATTAGAAAGATGGTCCTTCCGTTAGCAGTAATCCTCTGCTTGAGTGTAATGCCATTTTTGGCCACACCAGTAGAAGCAGCTAACCCACCAGCTTTCTTTACATTAAGTGTTCTTGCGCCCAATACTAATCCGGCACGAAATCAATGGGCTACCCTTATGGTAGAACAATTGCCAAAAATTGGTATTGGAGTAGACGTATTTGACCACACCGGTTGGGCACAAATATCTCCAAGAACTTGGGGTCACCCAGGTCCTTATCCAATTCCATCATACGCCGAAGGCGGATTTGACATTCTCTTCGTCGGTTGGGGTTGGGGTCTAGATATTGACATGAAAGGTTTGTTTGACACACCTTCAATTCCACCAAACGGTGACAACTTTTACCAATATAGCGTTCCAGAAATGGATTGGGCTATCGGTAATTATTCTCAAAGTTTTGTCTTAGCAGACAGAATTCAATACGCTCATGACATTCAAGCACTTCTCTATGAAGATGTGCCACAAGCAACTATTACATACCCATTAGATGTTTTCCCACACACTACAGCTTTAGATCCATTATCATGGACTCCATTGCTATGGGATACAAGCTATCAAGATATGGCTTATTATGATATTGGTGATACTGAGTTCCACTATGGTGCTCCAGCTGACTTTGAAGATTTCCATACCTTCAAGACAGAATCAGTTTATGATGCTCAATGGACTCAACAAATTTATGGAGGAATGGTTGAAAGAAACCCAGCAGCTCCTTATCTCAATGCATATGGTCCATATTTAGCTGATTCATTCACTAGTTCAAACGGTATTAACTACTCAGTCATACTTAATTCTGATGCGAAATTCGCTGATGGTGTAGTATGTGATTCAGCTGATGTTAAATACAGTTACGACCTTTTAATCAATGTTGACTTCGGTCAGCCAGACTATGGTTTCTATTCTGATTATATTAATACTAATACCATTAAGATAGTCAGTCAATTTGAAGTAGATGTCGACTTCATTCAAGCTTATGTGTTCCAAGACAGCAACTTAGCTGTTGACATTTTACCAGAACACATTTGGTCATCCATTCTTCCTGCTGATCAAGAAAATCAAGCCGTTACATGGGCTGCTGATGATGTTCTAGATTCACAGAAAATAAT
>DAOVHJ010000151.1 GCA_030671945.1 Candidatus Heimdallarchaeota archaeon | reverse complement strand
TGGAGCAGCTTTTATAACCAATTTTGCTTTGTCAACAAAAGGGTGCTCTTTATAATATCCAGCTGAATCAACATCTCGGGCATCGCAGAGAAACTCTCTTATTATGTTTGCAAATGTATGTCCTTCGCCGAGTATCTCAAGAGTTATTTCCTTATCCTCGTCATATTCTAGGATTTTAACTTTCATTTTTAGATTCACCAGTTTTTAAAAGTGTCTTGAATTCGTAGGTTTCAAGACTAATATTCTTCCGAAATATAGTCCTTCCTTTATTTCTTTCGGTTATTTTGTTATCTTTATGCATTTTTCCAGAGCTTGAATTGGTTCGACAATTAACTTGAGTCTTTTAAGCTCGTCTTCTTCTACTATTTTTGCTTTCTTAGCGGATGCAATTGCTTGATCGATGGTTGTATTTTTCGCGATTGCTATGACTAATATTACATCTCTCAAACTGCTTGTTGCGACCTCATATGGAATTTCTGTCATAGTTTTATCTAATAAGGTTATGAGTTCAAGTAAGGAATTATAATTAATCTTAGAGAAAAATACTCCTTCTTTTCTTTGGCTTTCATATCCTTTATAATCTAAAATTTGTAACAGAGGTTTAATCGGGAAAGTTTTGCCAGTAACTTTTGATAAGAATTCAATATCATAATTGTAAAACTCTTCATCATCCGGATAAAGCATCCCATTTACAATTTTGTGAATCCTTTTGGTTATCTCCATGGCGTCTTTCAAATTCTCTTTTGCACCTTCAAATCTAATAGTTACTTTTCCTGGATAATAGTCAGCAAAGATATCAACTATCTTGATTTGTTTTTGAAGCGCCTCTAGGAACATGATTGCTTCTTTTGTAGAGTTGATTTTCAAAACCATTTCTTTTGATGTCCAGCGTGCCAACTACACTTTCACCTTCTAAAAAGTAATTTCGCGTTTTTATAATCTAGCTCTACCATAATCTTCTGCGACTTTTCTTGGCTCCACATTACTACAATTAGCACATTTGAGGGTTCCTCTTCTCAAATAATGGAGTTTTTCTCCACAAATACTGCAGAGACCAAAAATTACTCCGAATTCATTATAGGTGGTTGTAAATTGCAATGGAATGGAGTGGGCATCTGTTATTTTCCCCCTAACAATGTCACCTGATTTTATGGCATCAAACATGGAATCCAAATACGCTCTGGTGCAGTGAGAAATATGCATAATTGCTGAATAAGATTTTTCGACACTTTGACCATTAATATACTTCACTGCAAGTGAGACCATGTGTTTATTTACATGATTGGCTTGACCAATTATTATATCATCCTTTTTTGGGACTAATGGTTTTCTTACTTTTGGAAAAATACTTACAGTTCTTCTTCTTTTATCTAAGAACATAGTTCCTGTAACTGTGGCATAAATCATTCCTTCGGCTTCATATGTTCCTTCTCCGGGTAATGCTTCTTCAATATTGCAAATTGAGTCCCCTGGAAGAAGGAATTCGCCAGTACTTATCATTTCTAATATTACCGTCCTTTCTTTTCTTCTTTAATTAAGACCAAAACTACTTGCATTTAAATCTAGTTCTAAGGTTGAAAACTTCTTTTATAATTTAAACAAATATAACCTTATTATTTTTCTTATCAATACAAAGCAAATAAGATTGAATCATTTGAATTCTCAATTTTTATGACTAAACATTATTTAAATCAGTACAAAAATAACTATTAATACATTTAACATAGTCTCACCAATAACGAAGGATCAATGAATGTCGAGCTCTAACCAAAGAATTGCTGTAATAGATGCCACTGCTGCTGGAAAGGGGCGCAGAAGATTTACTCGAGATGCTATTGGTTGTGGTGTGAGAAGTGTTTGTGGCGTATTAGAGGAACATAATATTAAATCGAAAATCCTTTTGGCTGAGAACATAATTGATCAGGGGTTTCAGAAGAAATTCACTTCGTTATTCATTAGTGGTATGTCCATGGATAAAGTTGCTATCAAGAAAATTGTTAAAATTTGGCGGAAAAATCATCAAGGCAAAATTGTTGTGGGAGGTCCTGTTACCTCAGAACTCGAGCAGTCGCTAAAACAAACTAAAGCTGATCTAATAGTTATAGGGGAAGGAGAATTAACGTTAAAAGAATTAATTGATAGTAATTATCTTACAAGTGGTAAGATTTCAGACATCAAAGACATTAATGGTATCGGTTACATTAATCAAAATAATCAGTTTGTTTTAACTGGTTTCAGGAAATATTCTTCCTCTGATGAATTTAAAGCCTTTAAAGCATCAACAAAACGCATAACGGATTATCCAAATTACTTTTCTGCGAAGGTGTATGTTGAGTGTCTGAGAGGTTGTTCTAATTTTGGGGGAACAAGAATACAATTACCAGATGGACGAAAATGCAGTGAATGTGGTCTATGTGATAGCGATTATCTCGAGGATAGAGCGAATTGTCCATCCGAGATTCCACCTGGATGTGGATTTTGTAGCGTTCCAAGTTTGTATGGCCCATCAAGAAGTAAATCCGTTGAGCATATAGTAAATGAGATAGAAAAACTAGTTGCTTTTAATGTCAAAAGAATTGTTTTGAGTGCTCCTGATTTTCTGGACTTTGGGAGAGATGAGCTGATTTCACCCAAACCATTGATAACCCCATCTTCTCCAAAAGCAAATTCCAAGAAGATTAAAGAATTGTTATCGAAAATACATGCTATTGAGAGAGTAGCAAAAGGGCATGTATGGTTTGAAGTTGAGAATATCAAAGCTACGCTCTTCACTGATGAATTAGCTAGAATTCTTTCTGAATATTTACCGAATTCACCATTTTCTATAGGGTGTGAAACAGGTAGCGAAACACATGCAAAATTATTAGGGAGACCGAGTGGCCCAAAGGATACTCTCCGAGCAGTGAAAATTGCTCATAAATATGGCTTGAAAGCTCATGTTTACTTTATACATAGCTTACCGGGACAAACAAGAAAAACGGCACAAGAAACAGCTGATTTCATTAACAAACTCGAACCATATATAGAAAAAGTAACGATTTATCGATTTCGTCCTCTACCTTTATCAGCCTTTGGTGATTTTCCAGATCCTCCGCCAGCTGTCTATAATCTTGAAAGTAAAATCATTGTCGATGCTGCGAATCATGTTAATTTGATGAAAAAGAAGAATCTTGTGGGAGAAGTTGTTCGAGTAATCATTAGTGAACCTAATTATCGGGATGAAAAAGGAGCAATTGCTTATATTTTGAGTGGCGGACCAATGGTTGCGGTGGAGAACTCTCGAGAGAGAATAGGAGAGATTGTAGAAGTCAAAATTTTACGAGCTCTTTCAGAGAAATTAGTCTTAGGAACTATTTTTAATTCGTGAAACTGTGTGAAATATGCATTTAAGTACTGATTTGTATAACTAAACAGTAATACGAAATTTTTAAAATGGTTACTGAAGAAATTATTGAAAGGCAATTGCCAAGAATAAAAGAAAATCTACTGGAAATTTAATAAAGAGGACAAACTGTCATAGAAATGAGGAATAAGAAATGGCTCTTAAAATGATTTTAGCAGATGCGAAAATTTGGAAGAATATTATTGAATCACTTACATTATTGGATGAAGCTAACTTTATTGCCTCGGAAAGAGGTATTGAATTACGTGCAATGGATCCAAGTAGGGTTGCGATGGTTGATTTCTTCTTACCTGCAAGTGCTTTTGAGGAATACGAATGTTCAGAAGTAACTCGTTTAGGTATAAACCTTGATGAAATGACTCAAATTATGAGAAGAGCAGGAACTTCCGATACACTACAAATGGAATTAGAAGGAACAGCAAAACTTGTGATGACTTTTGAGGGACAAAATGTTAGAAGCTTTGGTATTAGTTTACTCGACCTTGGTGAGAGCGAGTACCCTGCACCAACAATAGATAGTAAGGTCAAAATAAAGTTAACAGCAGATGCTTTACAATCAGCTGTGAAAGATGCAGAAATTATTGGTGATCACATACGAATCGTTGCTGAAGATCATGGAATTACTTTATCAGCATCAAGTGAAACAAAAGATGTGAAGGTCATTATAGAAAAAGATAGTGATGTAATTGCAGAATTCAATGTGAGAGAAGAATCAAGTGCGATGTATTCACTTAGTTATTTGAGTGAAATGACCAAAGCAATTAAGGCAAGCGAATTAGTCATGATAGCTTTTTCAGCAAGTATGCCCATTCAATTAGAGTTCCCAATAGTTGCTGGAGGAAAACTTACATATTATCTTGCACCAAGAATTGAAACTTAATTCAAAATTCTTGGTATTTTATTATTTACCCTCTTCCTTCTTTCAGTATTGGGTCTTTAATTCAAGGAGTTGGGTAATAACAATATACTTTAGTGAGGAATCAAAGAAAATTCATAATAGAAGATGAATAGGATTGTAGTCACTTTGCACACATAGTAAGCAAGGAAGATGTTTAATTTATGGCTAAGGATGATCATTACAAACAAATTTTTCAACTCTGGAGAAGTGAGAGAAAAACCAACAAATTACTTGAAGTGAAAGGTAGTCTGTATTCTGCTATTCGGCAAAGAATATCATCTCTCGAGAAAGAATTAGAGAGTATTGATTCAAAGGATGTTGTTTCAACTAAGATTATATCTAAGAGGATTGAGAGATTAAAGAGAATTCTTCAAGATTTAGGAAAGATTAGGAAGCATAAAATCATTCATGGATTAATTGATGGGGATTTAAACAAGGGGGGATTAGCAGCAGAAGAGATGGATTTAGTGAAGGATCTTGAGAGAATATTTGATGTTCATAAGAAGAAGAGTGTATTCGGAGAAGCTGGTTTAGAGATAAGCAAAGAAATTGATTCAATTGCAGGTCAAGAAAACGATGCCGAACTAATGACAGTTCGAATATTGAAGGATATTCCGGAAATAATAGCTACAACAGCTCAAGACAAATCAAAACAATCACTTGGTCCGTTCAAAAAGGAGGATATAGTACAGATACCTTTAGTGTATGCAAAAACATTAATTATGAAAAATGCTGCAGATAGGGTCGATCTCCCTGATTTATGATCTTCAGTTTTTTTTCAATTTATTCTTAAAAACATTATTCCTTTTTGTCAGGCTCGATAACTTTGCCACGTAATTTGCATTTCCCACCAGCAGGTGTAGCTAAAACACAATTACAAACTAAGCATCTGACTTCTGTGGAAGAATGACTAAAAACTTTCTGAACTTTATTACAATCTGGGCATTCGACTTGTAGGAATTCCGATTTTGGTCTTGCGATAGTTGGTTTTGACAATGATTTAACATTCTCCTAAGCTTTTTCTAGTATTACTTTGACTGACCATTAGTTGTGCATTTAAAACTTACTACAAGTCACTTTTATTTGTGTAGACTTGTTCCTTCTATGGAATTTCATGTTATTTTGTTTATTTGAGAACATACCCACAATTGGAACAAAACTCATGACTTGGTTCAAAGGGAGTATTGCATATTGAGCAAATTCTTTTAGCTATTTCTTCTTTCATAAGTAATTTCTTGTTTATCACATATTCATATTCAATGATAAAATCTGGATCATCTAATATTATTTCAATAATTCTTTCTTGCGGAAGCAATGTTATATTGCTGATATACATTATACTAGTTTTTTGCCTTTTACTAACTAAATCTTTGACTTTGGTTTGTTCCTCTTCTGCGGAGAGATAACCTTTCTCTGTCTTTTTTCTATCCTCAAGATCTTTTTTTATTTCGTATTCTTCCGGTGGTTTTCCAGAAAATTTTTCCAAATGAGCATCACTATCAGAGCTGCCTAAATCAATAGATGTTGATGATGATGATGCACAACAATCCAAACACATACAACATCCTACAATTGCTTCTGCTAAAAACAGTGCTCCTGGTAAATTACCATAACTTTTCTTCAATCTAATGAATCGTCTAAGGAATCTTATTTGTATCATTAGAAAGAACAGAAGAGAAAATGTAATTGTAACTATTACTAATGTCTTCATTGGAATAATCTCCCTCAATTAATCGATAATGAATAGTATTTAAAAAAA
The DNA here is from genome assembly GCA_030671945.1 of Candidatus Heimdallarchaeota archaeon. Classification (GTDB taxonomy): domain Archaea; phylum Asgardarchaeota; class Heimdallarchaeia; order JABLTI01; family JABLTI01; genus JABLTI01. The sequence continues at coordinate 507 of DAOVHJ010000151.1, read as the reverse complement.
TTGTCTATGAAGAGTCACACGAAAATAGAATCTGATTCATTGTTATTTTTTCTTATTTGAGTACATACCCACAATTAGAGCAATATTCATGACTTGGTTCATGGGGAGTTTCGCATATTGAGCACAATTTCTTAGTCATTTCTTCTTTCGCAAGGAATTTCTTGTTTACCACATATTTACCATAAATATATAGTTAAAAAACCTGATATATTGAAGATTTTACAAGGAAAATTACCAGAAAAGATATCCGAAATTCCAAAAGAATTAATTGAATTTCAGAATTAGATTTATTTAATACTATACAGAGCTATATTATGAATTGTGGTTCTTTAATAGTAGCTTGTTAATTATTTCCCTATGAGAGTCAAATAGAATTTCTGTTTCAGATTAATGGATTAATAAGTAAATGAAATTAATTTTTATATGATAATTGCTTATTTAAAATGAAAATTAAAAAAGGAGTTTATGGAATTATGAGGAAAAATAAAATTATAGCTCTCCTAATTT
>DAOVHJ010000258.1 GCA_030671945.1 Candidatus Heimdallarchaeota archaeon | reverse complement strand
TCAAATCTCTCTGGCTCTATTTTTCTCAAAGTAAAAGTTTTCTTGGTTTTACCAGTTCCTATTGCAGGAAAAGACCAAGTTGGCATGTAACCTTCATCACGAAATAATGATCTCATTTTCTTTCTAAATTTGTAATGTTTGAAAACTTGTCTTAATTGTCGAGATGCTAGCACATTGGGTTCTACTTGGTAATTTGGATCTTCTGTCAGTTTGTTGTATGTGTCACATAAGAGAGTTAAATAATCGTAAAATCCCCCACCATCCATGACGCTGTGATCTGATTTAATATAAAGAATGTCTTTCTCTAACGATCTTATTATTTTAATTTGAATTATTGATTCTATTCTAGGGTCTATTTGATAAAGAACTATTTTTCTAATTTCATCTTCTGGATTGTCTGATTCAATTAAAGTGAAATAATCTAGATCGTCGAGATCCTCCCTTCTCTCCCAATATACTCTTCTACGATTTATTACATATCTACAACCAAGAATAGGTTCTGCATCCATTGTTAGTCGAACTGCTTTTTTCATTCGTTCAGAATTAATATGTCCATTTAAGTGAAAAATGAAATTGATTTGTTGGTCTGTTCCACTACGGAGTAAATAATTTAGATTGTCATTTGCAGATGCACGTATGCGTTTGGGAAATTTTCCCGTTTCATGGGTATACAACGACTGATCTCCTGGGATTGTAAAACTATAATAATGCCATTTTTGATTCTTCAAACGTTAGACTAGTTAAAAGATTATCTCAGACAATATTTAAAGTGTAACTCTTTAGGACAAAATTACACAGATTTCAGCAATATTCTGTGAAGTGCTTCATCTGAGAGCTTTACTGGATTGTATCTCATACTCGAGGATTTCTTTGCTTTCTCGATTATTTTTTCAAAGTGTTTTTCTGAGAGACCATATTTTGACAATTTCGGTATTTTCAATAATCTTGAGATTTGTTCTGTATATTCAATAACTCGATCTGCTGCTTCTCTAATATCATCAAAAACGAGATCGACTAATAATTCGCCTAGCATTGCATATTTAGCGAGTGTTTCATTGAATGGAATTTCAACTATCATTTGTTGTATATTCTCTTCAATAACTGGTGAGAGTAATGCTCCACACACTACACCATGGGGAATCCCAAGCATCCCTCCTATTGGAGAAGCAAATCCATGAACTGCTCCGAGTCCAGCATTAGCTAAGCAAATTCCACTAAGTAGTGCAGCAAAAGCAAGATCCTCTCGAGAAGAAACATCCTGCCCGTTTTCAAAAACATGGATCAAAGATTTAGTTATCCTCCTGATACCAAGGATTGCTAAAGAATCAGTTATGGGTTGAGCTTTGATAGATGTATAAGACTCTAATAATTGTGTCAAAGCATCTAATCCACAATAAGCTGTGACTTCAGGTGAGACATTTACCATTAATTCGGGATCAATTAGAGCAACTTTAGGAATTAAGAGAGGACTACGAATGCTTGCTTTCAACCCATCTTCTTTTGACCATACAACTGCATTTTTGGTTACTTCGCTTCCAGTTCCAGCGGTTGTTGGGATTGCTATATATGGGAGTGGTTGTTTTGTGATTTCACTTCCTTTCCCTATGACCTCCATATAATCTTTAGCTGAACCACCATTTGTTATTAAACCAGCAACTGCTTTTCCAGCATCTATAGCACTTCCTCCACCAATCCCCAGGACTACCTCTGCTTTTTGCTTAATACCAACTTCTACTCCAGTATCAATTTGCATAATATCAGGTTCGCCTTTGATGAATACTATATCATAGCTCATTTTCTTTTTAGTAATAATAGTTTCAAATTGTTTTTTTATCTGTGAAAAAGCACTTTTACTTCCTACAATTAGGATTCTCTTTCCATATTGTGTCAGTAGATCTCCTACCTCTTGAAATCGTCCTTTACCAAAGACAATCTGTGGTGTGTTAAGAAAATCAAATTTTAATTCATCAGACAATTAATCCACAACCGGAAACAAACTACCTCGAGATAAAAGCATCTTCCTCTAATGGAAAGAGATTCTTGTGTTTTATTCCTTCTCGAGGTTGAGCCATCATAGGAGCAACAGTTTCTCGCCAAATTTTGTAATGTTCAGTTTCTTTATGAGATACAAAACCACTTTCGTCTTTGTAAACTTCATATAAGAAAAATCGATTAGGATCATCTAAACACTGTAGAACATCAAAACGAAAATTCAAAGGTTCTTTTCTTGTATTTTTTGCATTCTCAAGTACTGCTTTTATGAACTCGTTTCTGTTTTCTTCTTTCACATAAACTGTAACACAAACTACGTACAACTTTTTTTAACATCCTCTAATTATTTCCTAGTTAATGAGAGGAATTGTAATTTTATCAGTATTTTGTTATTCTAAGTTTTTATTACCAAAACAATAATAGATTACTAGAAATTAACGGATATTTGAATTAAGAATGACTCACGTATTGAATCAGGAGAACACAATCTATGATCAATTCATTCAAGCATATTATACTATGTTTGACAAGATTATAGAGCAATTACAAGAAAAATCTCTTGAAACTCAGTTAGAAATTAATCAAGCATATTACTGCGTGGTTAAGGAACTACTCCTTAGTGAATACATAATTCACACAAATGATTTTCAATACGATTTTCAATTATCGTTAAAAAATAAGTCTAGTGTAAAATGGTTTAAAATTTTACAATCAAAATACTCAGAATTAATACAACAAACACTTATCTCAAAATTCCAGTACAAATTACAGGAATCATTAACTATTGAAGATGACACCCTGGTTACTCCCTTTATTTTCTCATTACTTTTTGAGAATTCCTTACAGTGGCAAGAGAAACAAAAAGCAGGAGTTTTCTATACCTCTTATGATGAAGTAAATTTCATGTGTAAAGAAGCTTTAATTCAATATCTTGTGACTAATACTAGAATACCTGAAGCACAGCTTATCTCCTTGTTTTGGAAAAACATCGAATCATTACAAGGCAACTTTATTATGAAAGATCTAATTTTAATAAAACAAAAAATCAACAATATTCGTATTCTTGATCCTGCTTGTGGTTCTGGAGCCTTTCTACTTGGCTTTCTTAATCTCTTGATTAGAGTGCAAAGTAAAATTCATTCACTATTAGTTGAGGAGTTCAAAGGACATGAGATGCTTCAAGATATCTTATTGAACAATTTATTTGGATTAGATATTGATTCAGAAGCAACTTCTATTTGTCAATTGAGACTTTTATTTTATCATCATTCTTTGACAGCTAATAATCTGATTACAAACCGCTTAAATATTTTACAAGAAAACGCGATTCTAAGTAAATTAGATAATCCTATCTTGGAAGAGAAATTTAACATAGTAATTGGTAATCCACCTTTTGTTAGACAAGAACAATTTCTATTGGAAATAAAAGATTGCTTAAAAGATGACACAAATATCAAGGATTATATTTATACAAAACTCGAAAGCTACTTCACATCAAAAGTAGAATTACCTCGAGAAAGAAAAAGTGATTTCTATATTTATTTCTTCTATAGAGGATTAAGTCTCATAAAAGAAGGTGGAGTTCTTAGTTTTGTTACTTCAAATTCTTGGCTTGATGCAAAATTTGGAATGAATTTTCAGAAATTTTTGTTGGAGAACTATCAGTTACAAATTATTTATGCAAATCAGCAAAGTAAGTCTTTTTCTGCTGCTGTTAATACAGCCATTACCTTTCTAATCAACCCTAAACCGGAATCACTGATAGAAGATTCACTTGTTCGTTTTATTCTGTTGAAGTTTCCTAACTATATGGATTTGCAATTAATTCATCGTTTAAACATTATAACTAGTACAGGAACTTTCGAAAACACTCGTTTAAAAATTACCAGTAAGAAACAAATTGACTTGCTCCAGCAAGGAAAAAAGGATGAGGAGTATCGCGGAGAAAAATGGGGTTCCCTTTATTTCCGAGCTCCTAGTATAATTACTAATATCTTGGATTCTTTGAAAGATAAGTTCATAGAATTATCTGAAATTGGACATATCCGATATCCCATTAAAACTGGAATAAATGAATTCTTTTTCTTGGATGAAGAAAGAATTCTTGAGTATGGAATTAGTGGTGAGTTTCTCGTTCCAGTGCTGAAAAGCCCAAAGGGAATTCAGCTATTAGAGATTTTAGCTACAAAATTAGATACAAAGTTGTTTACATGTAATTATACGTTGGATGAACTTGAGAGTAAAAAGAAAATTGGCGCAATAAATTATATCAAGTGGGGTCAACAGCAAACTACTATAATGAAACAGCAATCCTTTGGCAAAGTGCTGTCTTTAG
>DAOVHJ010000262.1 GCA_030671945.1 Candidatus Heimdallarchaeota archaeon | reverse complement strand
TTGAAATTTGAAAACTTTCCATTTTCAATAAATAAAGAAGAACCAATGACTCCTCCTACTGATCTCCCTCCAAAAGAGTTGGAAGAATGGTATCTTACAACATTCAAATCAAGATTTGAACAAGCATTCCAAGATACTCACAATAGAGATATGTTCAGTTTCTTTGAAGAACTACAATTTACATTCATTTCCTATGTCTTATTTAAAGATGAAAAAGCATATGATCGCTATTTCTATCTAATTCAAGCAATATATAATGCAGGAGAAAGGACTGTAACCAATACGCCTGGTTTTTTCAGTGGTTTCTTTGATATACTCCAGAAACATTTCGATACTATTAACGCTGAAGATTTGACTCCAGAAAATAGACTCATCGCTAATTTGAGTAATTTACTGGAAGATATGGAAGATTCTGGTATTGAACCTTTAACAGAAAAAGCAAGGAACTTTAAAGAATACCTAGACAGAAGAGGAATACAAATCTAATTGAAATAATAATCTACAATATATTAGATGTTCTAGAAATAAGGAAGGATAGTCTTGTTGGAAGAAAATGAGAAGCCAATTAAAGGATTGTTACGTGAAGCAACCCTAATTTTACTGGGTACATTAACAGTCATGATTGGTTCCCCAATTTCTCCTGGATTATCAAAAATTACTGAACATTTTGATGGATTAATTGGTAATGCAGAATTTCTTACTAAATTTAGTTTAACAGTACCAGCTATTACTTTTGCGCTTTCTGCACTTCTTATTGGTTTTCTTATCGATAAGTGGGGTAGAAAACCTATTCTTATTAGTTCAGTAATTCTTTATGTTGTCGCTGGGTCCATGGGATTTTACGTTAACAATTTGTATGCTATTATCGTTAGTCGAGCTTTTCTTGGTATTGCTGCTGCAGGAAACATGAACACAATTTTGACTTTGATCGGCGATTATTATCAAGGAAAAAAACGAGAAAGAGTACTAGGATTTCAGGTTGCTACCGGAGCTATAGCTTCTGTGGTTCTTGCTTTAATTGGTGGAGCTTTATTTGATATCCAATGGAATTACCCCTATTTGGTGTACTTGCTTCCAGCTATCCTTTTACCTACAACAATTTTCATCCTATACGAACCCAAAAAGCAAGAACTGGGTGATGAACCCAACAAAGAAGCAAAGCTACTAAATGATGAAACAGAAGATACAGAGAATTCATACTCAGTTGAAGGCTTAAGCACAAAATGGATTATAGCTATCTGTTATTTCTCAATTTTTGCTTTGATGTTTTTCTTTTATATTGGTCCTTCACAAATTTCTTATCATATTGATGATTTGGGTTTGGGATTATCTAGCTTTAAAGTGGGGATAATTATGGCTGCTGTTATGATTGCAGCGGCTTTAATTGGTGCTCTATATAATCAATTTAAGAAGTTCTTGAATTTCCATATAATATCATTACTCGGTTTTGGCTTGTTGGGAGTAGGATTTTTGATATTATCTTTTGCAAAAACTTTTGCAATTTTTCTAGTTGCAGCACTAGTTGGGGGATTTGGTTTCGGTTTTCTCTTGCCAAATTTCAGTTTGTATCTTGTAAGTAATACTACAGCTAAAAATCGAGGAAAAGTAGTGAGTGGATATAATACTATGTGGTATATTGGTGAATCCTTGTCACCCATAGTTTTCCAACCAATTATCATAGCTACCAGTTATTCTGCTGTTTTCTTAATTGGGAGTATAGGATTTTTTGTTCTTCTAATAATTCCAATTACTTTATTGATTTTACACTATACAAAGAAAAATCTCACGCCAAAACAACCAGAAAAGATTTAGGATATATTATTCCGAATCTTTTTTCTCTTCTTCTTCAACCACAAAATCTGGTTGTTCTTGTCCAGTAGCGTCAACAGAACCGTCATCATAAATTGTCCAGCCTGCTGAAGTTTTCAAGCTTTTAACTGACTCAAGGAATTGCTCAACTAGTTTTGTGTATTTCTCTTGCTCAGCAGTTTGATGATAAATAATTGTGATGTCTTCTTTCAAGTCTGATCGTGTGCTTCTAATACGACCCATAGCTTGTTCTCGAGCTTCAATTGAAAGGGTTGTTCCGAAATGTATGCATCTATCTGCTTCCGGTAAATCTGTTCCTTTTCTAATCAATCGTTCACTTGCGAAAAGTACTTTTACTTCCCCGCTTTTAAAGCGTTTCAACTGCATGTTCTGAGATTCGCCACTCATTCTACCATGTACAAACAGATTAGGAATTCCTTCCTTATCGAGTAAAGCGGAAAGGTGTTTAGTCATTTCCACAAATCGTAAGAAGATAATAACTGAATTATTCTCTTCATTAACAATTTTCTTAACCACTTGTATTAATCGAAGATCTTTTGGAGATATGTTAGATGCCTTCCCTTCCTTGAAAGCTAATTCAACTAATTCTTTAACTTCTAGCCATTGAGAAGCATTAAGTAACAAAGTATTCTTAATGCCTAAAACAAAATTAGAGAATTTTTGAAAAGTGTGCTCAAATAAGAATTGTCTTACTACAATTAAGTCAAGATAAGCACCAGCATTGATAATAAGATTCTTGAAGAAACCTTCCGAGCCAGCTTGAAAGTTAGTGCCTTCGTAAGACCTTTTCATAACATCATTAGCAAATAATAAAGTTCGATTAGAAGGTAGCATTTGACCACCAGAAAGACGTCGATACCCAGCTCTTAGGACTTTCTCAGTTTGAGACCGTAAAACCCTAAGTAACTTATCCATTTCCTTCCTCATATCATCAAAAACATAGAATCGCTTCAACTTAATGGCTGGAGCATGCTCTTGGAAGTCATCTCCTTTTGGATAAATAAATTCAATGTTCTTTTCTCCGCCAAACATATCTTCAATGAATTTCAGTTTCCCTTTTTGAAGAATAGATGCTGTTAAACCTAAGAATTGATTTGATTCTTTAGCCATTAACCGATCAATAAGAGGAGCAAAATGCTTATTCATTCTAAAGCCTTCTCCTGCAATTGTTTGAGCTGTAACATCTAATATCTCATCAATTACAATAAATTCTACTTTATCGAAATCTTCTGGTCTGACTCGTCTTAGATGTGAAGAGCGAGCAAAGAGTGAATTCATTAATAATGCTGGAGTGCCAAAAATAAATCTTGAAATTGCAAAGTGTTTTTGTGTTATTGAAGGTGGCAAACTTTGACCTTCAGGTAAAAGGTATGAACCTCCATATGATGAAAAATCAGCCTGGCATACATCATGTAACTGATGTTTTAGTTTTCTATCAGGTGACAAGAACAGCACTTTTCCCTCAGGAGAGATGACTCCTTTCTTCAACAACTCAACAACAACCATGACAGCAACATTGGTTTTCCCCATGCCTGTTGGGAGTAATAAAATGGTAGATCGTTTTTTATCCTCTAAAATTGATTTCAAGATACTTTTCGCAGCATCTGTTTGGTAATCTCGAGGAGTAAAGGACAGCTCTTCAATGCATTCAAGAGTCAAATTAACCACTTTCTATGTTTTTTTCTTAGTATGTGAGTTTTGCCATCATCAACTAAAAAAGATTAACTATTATTCTCTAAGGTTTTAAGAGAAAAATAACTTATATTACAATTTTGTTGTTATTGCAAATAAGGAAAAATTAGAACGGCTACCAGAAGACCAACAATAGAATATTAAAATACTCATGCAGACTAATGATCTAGATAAATTGAAAGATGCCGCAACTAAACTTAAAGAATTGTTAAAAGAGGAAATCTTCAACAGGAATCTTGAAGATGAATTTAAGAAAGATGCTCTTCAATCTTTTGAATTAATTTTTCTTTAGCAATCGGTTTGTTCATTACCTCCAATGCTCCTGCTTCTAACATTTTATTAGTATATGAAGAATAGGCTGTTAGTGCTGCAATCTTAGCTTTTGGATCAAATTTTAAGATTTCTCTGGTTGCTATTATACCATCCATTTCAGGCATCAAAATATCCATTATGACTATATCAGGTTTATGCTTTTTGTAAATTTTTACCCCTTCTTTTCCATTACAAGCTTCAAGAACATCAAACTCCTCTAACATTTTACAAAATAATTTTCTTAACGCTTCATTGTCATCCACAATCAAAATTTTTATCATTAAATCCCCCTAATGATTAATACTTTTGTTATATTAAAAATAATTTCGTATAAAACATTCAACTCATAGATTTTTAATTTGTTAAAGGAACAATATAT
>DAOVHJ010000310.1 GCA_030671945.1 Candidatus Heimdallarchaeota archaeon | reverse complement strand
ATCAAGCACACTAATAGTTAATCCATGAATCTCTTCTGTTTCTCTATCTAGTAAAAGGAAATCAGGATTCGTTTCACTAAATTCGCGAACTTGTTCTCTTGTACCATCCTTTGAACCATCATCAGCAACAATGAGCTTAATACCTTTGTAATTCTCATTCATGTGTTCCATTAATAGACCAATGTTTTCATTTTCATTGAAAGTGGGTGTGATTAATGTAATATCGCTAAAATCCATATCAGGTGGAACTATTATCGGTTCATCAGGAACTTTCTCTATTACATCAAATGTCCAAACCTCATTCCACATATAATTCCATAAAACTGTAATTACAAATGCAAACGCACTTGCAGCAAGAGTTGCATTATCAATATTCGGAACAACTTTATGGAATTGCTTAGTAAAAGTAGTTGTTAAAAGATATTTTAAGACTGCACCAGAAGCTCCTACAATTGCATATTTGATGAACTGAGTTCCAACTCTTTCATCTCTCGAACCACTAAAAGTCCACAACTTGTTTAAAATATAATTAGAAGTCGTGGCTGCCGCAATACCCATAGCAATAGCAATTAACCCCTTAATTGTAAATTTAAAAATCCAGTAAGTGTATTCAGTATCAAGAACAGTTGTTATACTTCCAATAACAAATTCTGTTAGAGCTAAAGCTGCTAAATTAATCCCTAAACCAATTAATGAAACAATGGTAAATTTGAGAAGTCGTTGCTTAAAACCAGCACCTAATCGTTTGAAGCGATCCTTGACACTGATTTTTGGGATCTTTTCTTTAATTTCCTTTTCGTTTTTTAGCTCTATTTGCTCATCCGGCATGTTGTGGTTTCTCCTGAACGTAGTCAGAATCCATCAAGCTATTGGGTAATAAGGTATTACAAAATTCATTATTAAAACTATTCAATAAAATCAAAACATGCACATCAAGATTGGTTCATCCCCTTTTCCCTCCAAAAATTTCGAGGGTATAAATTATTAACATAAAAGAACTAAACTTGATATGATGAATTAAATGTCGGATTCAGCAGTTACATTGACAAACCTAACAAAGGAATTTGGGAAATTAACAGCTGTTGACACCTTAAATCTGGAAATAGCTGAAGGAGAGATTTTTGCCCTAGTAGGTCCAAATGGTGCTGGGAAAACTACAACAATCAAGATGATTTTAGGAATTCTTGCTCCAACAATGGGCGAAATCCAAGTATTGGGCTGGAACATTCCTAAAGAGAGAAAGAAAATAAAACGAGATATTGGTTATTTAGCACAACAACGTGCTTTGTATGAATCACTAACTACTCGAGAGAATATCGAATTCTTTGCAGGTATAAAAGGCATGCCGAATGTTGAAATCAAAGAAAAAACAGACGAATTGATTCAAGTATTAGATCTTGTTGAATATGAAAAAGTTCGAGCTGTAAATCTATCCGGTGGAACACAACAAAGATGCGCTTTAGCATGTGCTTGTGTCAACAATCCGAGATTATTACTTCTTGATGAAGCAACGGTTGGTCTAGATCCAGTCTTACGAAAAGAAGTATGGAAATATTTGCGAGATTTCAACAAAAAAGTGAAAGGTGCAATAATAATTACTACTCATTTTCTTGATGAAGCGGATTATGCTGACAGAGTAGGTTTTATGCGAGGCGCGAAATTGATTGCATTAGATGCTCCTGACGTTCTCAAGAAACAAACTTCTTCGGTTACTATGGAAGAAGTTTTTTTGAAACTAGCTAAGGAGGAGACCTAAGAATGCGAATGACTTGGTTAGTTGCAAAACGAGTTTCAAAATTCATTCTCAGAGATTTTCGTTTAATTGCTTTAATGTTAGTTGTCCCAATAGTAATGTCTCTTGTAATTGGTTATGGTTTCAGTGGAGAGATAAAAAATGTCGAAGTAGTGATTGTTAATCTAGATGATCCAACTCTTGTTCCACTTTCCGCAACAAATAATCTTACCAATTATCTGAAAACAAAGACAGATCTCGTTGCTGTTACCGAAATAAGTTTTCCAACACTAGAAGATTGGAATGAAAGCAAACAAGCAGTTTTGGATGGAGATTACAAGGGTGCAATTTTATTTCCAGAAAATTTTACGGATACATTGATAGGTAGACTCAATCAAACGAGCACAGGTAAGACCTCAATTGAAGTTTTCCTAGATAATTCAAATCCTCAGATTAGTAGTAGCGTAATAAAAGCTTTGAGTGAAGGGTTTCAATTCGCATTTGGGTCAAATATGGGTTTATCCATTGTAACTGAGTTTGCTTATAGTGAAGGATTAAGTCAATTACAATATATGATGCCATCCATCCTTCCTTTTGCTGTCTTCTTTATGTCATTTATCTTATCAATTATCTCGTTAATAAGTGAACGAAAAGCTGGAACGTTAGATTTACTTCTGCTCTCACCATACAGAAAAGTCAACATAATGCTGGGGTATCTAATTCCCTTATCTGTTGTCTCTATTATCCAAGCATCAATCCTTATAATCCTGACGATTTTTGCATTCAATGTTCCTGTTCTTGGTGGGGCTGGAGCATATTTTGCCATCTACTTCATGTTACTATTACAAGGAATGTGTGGTATGGTCCTAGGATTTCTCCTATCTACATTTGCGAAAACAGAATTACAAGCCATCCAATTTATTCCCATGGTAACGTTTACAATGCTATTACTGTCAGGTATTCTGGTGCCCTTGGAAACATTGCCAAAATGGCTGCTTCCAATTTCCTATATGCTACCATTAACGTATGGAGCAGAATACCTGAGAACGGTAATGATCGAAGGCACAGGATTTCTGTGGCATTGGCACATCGCTCCAGTCATTGGTTTCATAGTATTATTCCTCCTACTGTCATCTCTGACTTTAAGAGAGAGTAAATAATAATTAAATCATAGTGCTTTTACAGAAAAAAAAGAGATAAATGAGGTTGGCTTAAACAACCTCTAATCCTACCTATCGACAAGACCAGCAATTGATCTTTCTTTGTTGCTTGATAGCCTTGCGTCCTTGAGTTCTCCTCTGAGATCCTTGGGCATTCTTGTGGGTAAACTGAATCTGGTTTCTTCATCCTGTGCATATGCAAAAACAAAGGTCAAGTAAGCTGTTTTCATTGGTCTAAAGATAAAGAATGTTGGAATGAAAGCGAAAATTATTGTTGAGAGAATAGCAAGTGGATAAGCAAGTGCTGGATCAAGTCCATAACTGAAATGAAGTACCATACCTATAATTGCACCAATGACGCTGTAAAGAAAGAACGCGATAAACTGCAAGATGCCAAAAGCTCTTTGAACACCAGTTTCTCTTATTAAAACATCCATGTAGTATTTCTTGAGTAAATTGAAGCTTCTTTTAACACCATCTTTAAATCCATGCCCTTCGATAACAATTGCGGGTAAAGTGAAGTATGTGAGGTATTT
>DAOVHJ010000316.1 GCA_030671945.1 Candidatus Heimdallarchaeota archaeon | reverse complement strand
GAATAAATAGTAATTTCATCAACAGAACTAATACTTAATTGATCAGCGAAAGTAAACCAAGCATAATCAGTACCATTTTGAACAACAACAATACTTACAAAATCAGCATCATTTTTTCCATTATTCAATAATGGCATAGTAATAGTATCAATCAAACCATCGTTATCATAATCTTGAGCAGTAATAGTTCCTGCTTCATCCACTCGTGAGTCAAAAGCTATATCCATAGAGCCATACAAAATTCCTACTGTAGTTAAAGCAATTCCAATTAAGAATACTGTAGCAATAGCTGAGCTCACTGCTTTTTTGCTTCTAAATAATTTTTTAATGTTCATTTTAAAATCGACCTCTAAAATTCATAATCTAATAGAATTTTACTATTTTAACATAGGATTTTATTAATAAAAGCGTTCTAGAAAACTTGGGCAGCTGTTGTAGCTTAAAATTCAATATATTTAGTAAATTCATCCGCCTATTTTTGTCGGAAAATGGGCTAAAATTGCAGGTTTTACTTAAAAAAAGCATTTAATCAATAGATTTTTCTTTTGAAAAGTATACACTCAAGCGAGGAATAGCTATGAAATATGATTTTAATACAACAGAAGCCCGTGCAAAAACCTTAGATGAACAAGATTCACTAGCAGAATATCGATCAAAATTCTTTATACCAAAAAATAAGATCTATGTGGATGGAAATTCATTAGGTTTAATGCCAAAACTTTCTGAAACATCTCTTTTAAGAATCATAGATGAATGGAAAACCATTGCAATTGATGGGTGGCTTGATGCTGAAAAGCCTTGGTTCTTTTTTAGTGAAGACCTAGGAGCACAAATAGCTCCAATTGTAGGAGCAAAACCAGATGAAGTTGTAGCTACCGGGACAACAACTGTCAACTTACATGCATTAGTAAGCTCTTTCTACAAACCAAAGGAAGGCTGCTCAAAACTTTTGGCGGACGAGTTGAATTTTCCCACAGATATCTATGCTCTAAAAAGTCAAGTGGCTCTTAAGGGATATAATCCTGAATCTGAATTAATTCTTACTCCAAGTAAAGATGGTCGTGTTCTTGATGAAAAAGACATAGTTGATTTAATGACCGATGATGTCGCACTAATAGTTTTGCCTTCAGTTTTGTATAGAAGTAGTCAACTCTTAGATATTCCTCACCTTACAAAAGAAGCACACAAACGAGATATCAATATTGGTTTTGATTGCAGTCATTCTGTAGGGTTAGTTCCCCATAAATTCAATGAATGGGATGTAGATTTTGCTTTTTGGTGTAGTTACAAATATCTAAATGGTGGTCCTGGGGCACCCGCTTTTCTTTATGTGAATAAAAAACACTTCAATGAATACCCAGGATTAGCCGGTTGGTTTGGTAATAATAAAGAAACACAATTCAATATGTCTTTAGATTTTGAACCTGCTACAAGTGCTGGTCGATGGCAAATATCCTCCCCTGGGATAATTGGTGCTGCAGCAATTGAAGGTGCATTAGCAGTGACTTTAGAGGCTGGTATAGAAAATATCAGAGAGAAATCACTGAAATTAACTTCTTATTTAATTTATCTCGTTGACGAACTACTTGCAAAAAAACCTTACAATATTAGTATAGGAACTCCGAGAGACCCAAATAGAAGGGGTGGTCACATTGCACTTGAAAGAGAAGAATTTGCTTTCGAGATTTGTGAAGCATTAAAATCCCATGATGTAGTTCCAGATTTTCGACCAAAGAATATTGTACGAATCGCTCCCATAGCACTCTATAATACTTATCAAGATGTATGGAATGTAGTTCAAATTCTGAAGCGAATAATTGATGAGAAAGAATATAAGCAATTCATAAAATAAAATGGTTTTTCATAAACACCAAAAGATTAAATTTCCAATAATTTTTTTCAACAAGTACACTCATTTAAGGAAAGATGAATTTTAATGACAAAACCTGAAATAGCCTGGGATTTATCAGTTGTTTTTCCAAGTGTGACTGATCCATCTATTGAAACAGCAATAGAATCTATTCAGAAAGCTGCCGATGAATTAGTTACAAATTATAAAGGGAAGATTATCAAGTTCTCAAGCAAAGAACTTCTAAACTTACTACAAGATTATGAAAAATACCTTGTTGAAACAAGAAATTTGGGTATGTTTTCAAGACTAACATTTTCTGCAAATATGACATTACCAAAATCGCAAAAACTCTTTGACAGAGTAAATAAACTACAAGCGAATTTGAGTAAGAAATTAGCATTCATGACTTTAGAAATTGGAAAATTGGTCCATAGTAAGCCTGAATTAATAAATGATGAAATTTTAGCAAAATATAAACACCACCTTGAAAGATTGAAAAGAGCTGTTCCACATCAACTATCTGAAGTTGAAGAGCAGTTAATTATCGAGAAAGATCAATTTGGTATTAGAGGTTGGTCACAACTACAAAGTAAATGGTTGAACACCAGATTTTTCGAAGTAGAAGTTGAAGGCGAGAAGAAAAAATTATCTTATGGTGAAGCGAATTCCCTTCTTCCACATCCTGATAGAGCAACAAGAAAATCTGCCAATCAAGCAATTTATGAACTCTTAAAAGAAGATGGTGAACTGTTTACATCTGCACTAAGAAATATCACTAACGATTGGATAAATGTTACAAAAAGACGACAATATGAATCAGAGATGCATGCAAGTTTAATTGCCAATGATATAGATCAGAAAACAATTGATAGCTTATTAAAAACTATAGATGAAAGTTCACATGTCTATAGACGTTATCTACAGTTGAAAGCTAAACTTCTCGGTTTGCCCAAATTATCTAATTACGATATTGTTGCACCTTTACCTGATGCACCAGACATTACCTATGATTATGAAAAAGCAAAAGAATTAGCGATTGCTGCATATAGCAAATTTGATGACGAATATGCTTTTGCAACAAGAGATATGTTCGAGAAAAATCGGGTAGATGCTTCTGCAAGATTTGGTAAAAGAAATGGTGCTTTTTGTGCAAGTTGGTTCAAAGGACAATCAGCCTTCATTTTACAAAGTTTCAATGATTCTTTATCTGGAGTCTATACTTTAGCACATGAATTAGGTCATGCAACCCATGATTACTATTTTACTCGAGAGCAGACAATCCTAAACAGTAGCATTCCTATGATTGTTGCGGAAACAGCATCAATTTTTGGAGAATTACTTATTACAGATTTACTATTAAGTCAAACTCAAAGTGACAAAGAAAAGATAG
>DAOVHJ010000181.1 GCA_030671945.1 Candidatus Heimdallarchaeota archaeon | reverse complement strand
GTCGAGGAATTAGAAGAAGAGCTTGAACGAATGGCAAAAATCTATCCTGATCATGAAGGAGCTCAATTGAGAGCAAAGACTAAAACTCTTGGAAGGGATTGATCCTTTTCCGATATGGTTTTTATTACTCTTTTATTCTACAAACATCAGCTAATAAGAGGATATCTTCCGAATTATACTTTTTTAAGTCTAGAGCTAAACCTTTCTCATATGCTTTAATATTCACTTCATGGAAGCTTTCTGCAGTATGTGATTTAATTGCTAGAATGAATGCTTCTGAAGAAGCCAAATTGAAGAGTTGATTAAGAATCCCAATAAGAACCATATTCATAGCTTTCATACTGCCAACTTCCTCCGCAATTGCAATCATAGGAGCAAGAACAATTTTTTCCTTAATCGATTTTGGAATTCTTTTAGCAACCTCAGTTGAAGTTATGTAAATCAACGACTCAAAATAATTTTCAAGATCATCTAATGTTAAAGCTACATATCCATCAATATCAGTTATTCTTGGATAAATTATCTTTTTAGTAGAGACTTTAATTTCGCTTCGAGTTTCTCCACCAGTGATCGCTGAACCATACTTCGTACTTTGCACTGCTGAGCGTCCATCGGAAATTGCTGCTTGACCAATTATGGTTCCAGCTAGTTTGACTCCTTGACCGCCGATCCCTCTAATCATTATGTTAATATCACAATTCTTACTTTTTGAATTCGTAGGCATGGGTTATTCTCTCCGAAAATTCTTCTGGTTCATCTTTCTCATTAAGAAAGACACCTGTAGGGATTTTAGTAAATCCTTTACCAATTTCATATTCAATATCGGTTTTGTGCAAATCAAAACCAATATCCTCTTCCTTCATTCTAACACGAGCTTTCTTGAACATCTGTCGCATAGCAATTGAATCCCCTAGGTCATTTCTTCGACCAAAATTTACATGACAATTTGAAATAACTTCAATAAATGAAAATCCTTGGTGATTAATTGCTCTTCCAATCGCTTTTGATAATTGTACAAACTCATAAACAGTATATCGTGCACAAAAAGTAGCTCCATTAGCGATGGTAATATGAGATAGATTAAATGGAAATGAAATTTTTCCATAAGGGGTAGATCTGGTTTTTGCTCCAACTGGTGTTGTAGGTGCATCTTGACCTCCAGTTAAACCATAGATAGCATTATTGATACAAATTACAGTCATATCGGTATTTCTTCTAGCAGCATGAGCTAGGTGACCTAATCCTATAGAGAATAAATCTCCGTCTCCGGAGATTACTATTGGTTTTAATGAAGGTTTTGCGATATCTACACCAGAAGCAAAAGGTATTGCTCTCCCATGAATAGCATGGAAACCATCTAAATTGATGTAACCACTTGCTCTCCCGGTGCAACCAATTCCACTCACAACAAAAATCTGGTCTTGTGGAATTTTACTGTATTTTGTTAGTGCTTCTAGGAACGCATGAATAGTAGTTCCTATACCACATCCTGGGCAATAGATTGTTGGTATTGCCTTCTTTCTTAACAATGTTTCTTGAGGATGTTTGAGGTCCATTGGTGGTCTTTTGATAATAGAGCTTTTATCAATTTCTTTACTTTTTTCTGCCATCTTCCACTCACTTCTTTACTAGCTTTCTTACTGCATCCAAGATTTTCTTAGGTTCAGGTGGCGTACCACCAATTCTTCTCACTAGTGTGCATTTCTTCTTTGCAAAACGTTCTACTGGCCAAATTAGTTGTCCCATACTCATTTCAGCAACAATAATTTCTGCTTTTTGAGCGATTTTTTCTATATCTTCTTTTGGAAATGGCCAGACAGTTATTGGTCTATACAATCCAACTTTCATCCCTTGATCTCTGGCATCCATGACTGCTTGTAAACAGGCTCTTGCTGTAATACCTGTAGCAATCACCACAACCTCTGCATCATCAATTTCATAAGTATAAGGTTCAGTAAAGAGATGTTTGTTTACCTCTAATTTTTTATATAATCTAGTAATCAATTCAATGTGTAAATCTTCATCTAGTTTAGGCAATCCATCTTCAGTATGAGTTAATCCAGTTCCAAAAATTTTATACCCTTCCCCAAAATGAGCCATTGGTGGAACAAGATCATCCTGACCAGAAACGTCATATTGTCTGAATTTTGACTTGTCTGTGTTTTTGGGTGGTTGTTTTCGATTTATTACTTTAATGTCTTTTTCATCTGGGATTGTTATTTCTTCCATCATTCTTCCAACTTCCCCATCCGCTAAGAGGATAACTGGTGATCGTAATTGCTCAGAAATATTGAAAGCCTCAATCGTCAAATCGAAACACTCTTGTACAGACCAAGGAGTAAGAGCGATAGCTGGATAATCTCCATGAGAACCAAACTGTGCCTGCATATAATCTCCTTGTGCAGAAAAAGTAGGTAATCCTGTAGATGGTCCTCCTCTCATAATATTAACACATACTAAGGGAGTTTCTGTCATGTATGCCAGCCCAAGTCCTTCTTGCTTTAATGAAAAACCAGGTCCAGATGTTGCAGTGAGTACTTTTGAACCAGCCCAAGATGCTCCAATACACATATTTATAGAAGCAATTTCATCCTCAACAATAAAAGCTGCTTTCCCACCGACTGCTGGAAGCCTATATGTAACGTATTCTACGATTTCAGATGCTGGTGAAATTGGATAAGCAAAAAATTCTGCAATACCACTTGCGATAGCTCCCTCTATAATTGCCCAATTACCATTTTTAAAATAAGTGCCAGTCAAAACCTTTTGTTGTTGCTTTTCTACGACCACTTGTTTCTACTCCTAAAACATTGATTATTATTTATGTCTCAGCTTTTTCTGCTGATTCATCCTCATTTACAAAAATCGCAAAATCTGGACACATTCTTTCACACATATAGCATTTGATGCAATCTTTCATGCGATGCATTTTTGCTACTCGCCACCCCTTTTCATTGATTTCGTCTGAAAATCCAAGGCAATCCTTAGGACAAAATTCTATGCATAGCCCACAACCTTTACAGCGTTCTTCATCGGTTATGAAGTAATACTTATCTTCTGGATGCTGGTGTGTTTCCATTGTTTCACCTTCACCAATAACACAAATACACTTGATTTTTATTATCTTTTATTAAGTTATCTTATGTATAAGAAAACGGAATATTCTAAAACTACTTCTTGTTAATAATAGGTAGATGAATTTAATGCAATTAGTTTACTAGAGGAAATTTGGATGAATGAATCTGAAAAACAGGTAGAAAATGATAAGAGAAAACGTGTTTTCAAAGAAAATATACTTGCTGGAGAGGGGATAAGTGAAATTGATGATAAGCGAATTAAACAAGATGAAAAAAGAGCTGTAAAGCAGGAAATCGATGAAAAAGAGAAAATTGAGATTATTCAACAAATCAAAAATAGTCTGAATTATAATGTTGATTTGAAAGATATTCTTTTGTTTCTTGTTGTTCAGTTTCTCCCTATATTGCTTATAGGATCTGCTTTTTTTGTTCCAGGAATAATTTTCCTTGGTGATTCATATTCCTCTGTTGTTTATGTTGTACTAGGTGCAAGTATCTTGATATTAATTGGTTCCTTGATTTATCTTTACTCAATCATAAGGCTCCTTTGTGCTGTGACTTACAAAATGAGCATTACCCAAACAGAAATCAAATGGAGAAACGTTTTCTGGTGGAATACTATAATTAACCAAAATATAACCGAAGTATCAGCAAAATACAGTTTTTATTTCTATCTTATTAGAGTGGGTGGTATATTGAGGTTTGGGGTAGAAATCATTCAAGTTGTTTCAGATGAGAAAGAGCTTTGGATTCGAGCTTATCCTTTAAGAAAAGCAAAAGCTGATCAACTTGTAAAAACAATAATGTGTTGGTCTGAATTAACACAGACTACTCAAAAGAAAGAGGAATAATTAATTGTCTGAAGTTGTTCATTGGATTAAAACGGGTGAAAGGGGTGCTCGAGCAGAATTCACAGACAGTGATCTTGTAACAGCTCTTTTACTTATTAAAGAAAATCCCATGGGCAGATATAAGCTACAGATTAAACTCAAACTTTCAGATAGTAGTACAAAATCACTATTAAATTACTGTAAAAAGAAAGGATTACTCGAAGCTAAAACTGGAAGATCCGGTCATTTCTTGGCCAAAAAAGGAGAGGAATTGGTTACTCAAATAACCAAGTTAATTTTAAAACATGACAAGTGTGAACATGAAATTTTTCCATCAAAACAACATTATTTTGTGATATTGACTACAAATGAAAAAAATATTGAGCAAAATGAAGTTAAAATTAAGCCTTCTTGGAAATTAAGAGATATTGTAATTTCATATGGAGGAGATGCAATCCTCTTCCTAGAGGTTAATTCTGAGGGAAAAATTCAATTTCCAGAGGAAGATATTAAAATTGAGAATTACTTTCCCAAATTTGAAACAGAATTTATTATAGATATTGAAGAGTATTTACAACCAAAGAATTACATACTAATTGTTGGAGCAGCTGAACTCGAAATAGCAAGGAAAAGTGCTATTATTGCTGGATTAAATTTGGTTGAGAAGTTTATTGTGCATGTCCATCAAGAAATATGAAAAACAGAAAATTGCCAAAATTGTTATAAAGTGAGATTGTCGGTCACTTTTATATAATTAATCCTAATAGATATTTCATATCTGCATATTGAAAATCAAAATGACGGATGCCCATGTTCAAGAGAAGAAGCAAAAAAGAAGAAATCGACGCTTATCTGGAAGATGAAGAACCAGAAGCTAATTATCATGCAATGGATACCGGTGAAGTAATTAATGTTATCAACACTGATCCACAAAGAGGATTAACAGATTATGAAGCTCAATGTAGAATTGAGGAATATGGTTTAAATGTACTCGTTGAGAAGGGTAAAACACGTCCTATTATTTTATTTCTTAAACAATTTGTCGATGTTCTTATTGGACTCCTTTTCATAGCAGCGATCGTCTCAATGATTTTCGAAGACTGGATTGATGCAATCGTTATCTTTGCTATTGTTCTCATAAATGGCATAATTGGTTTTGTTCAAGAATATCAAGCTGAGAGATCTCTTGAAGCACTTAAACAAATGGTCAGTAAAGAAGTTAGAATTATTCGTGAAGGTAACGAACATATTTTGGATTCAAAAAAACTTACAATCGGAGATATAGTATTAATTGAAGCAGGTGAAAAGGTTCCAGCTGATATGCGTTTATTAGAATCTACAAGCCTTAAAGTTGATGAAAGTGCTCTTACCGGAGAATCAATTAGTTTAAGCAAGAGTGCAAAACAGATAATTGAAGTTAATGCAGTTATTGGTGATAGGAGGAATATGCTCTTTATGGGAACAACAATCACCTATGGAAGAGCTAAAGCAGTAGTTGTAAATATTGGCATGGATACAGAAATGGGTAAAATTGCTGCTTTAATGCAAGAAGAAAAAGAAGAACCAACTCCTTTACAGAAGAATCTTGACAAATTAGGAAAAATTCTCGGTATTATTATCGTTGTTATTTGTTCAATTGTTTTTGCAACTGTTATGATTAAGCATTATATTGAATTCGGTAACATGGATGGATGG
>DAOVHJ010000046.1 GCA_030671945.1 Candidatus Heimdallarchaeota archaeon | reverse complement strand
AGTGATCTACGAACCGCAATATCATGCAAATGAGCAGCATCAGTTTCTTGAATAGAGTAATCAAATCCCGAGTCTACATTTGAAGGAGCTGTATCAAAGACATCTTTCGCATAAGTTACTAACCATTCCAGAATCTCCGGATTAGCTTTAAAGTAATGAAAATAGCCAGTTTCGTAAAGTTCCAATGCTTCCTCTCGAGAAAGTAATTTGTTATTTACTAGATGAAGGATTTTCCAGTTTCCAGAACCAAATTTCTCCTCTAATTCGTTTCTTCGTAATTTTTTCTTCTTCCCAGCATAACCAGGTCTACCTAAGATTATCCAATCATCGAATGCTTTGAAAGTACCTGTCACTGGTTAAATCCTCATTTATAGACATGGTATTTTGAACCATTTATAGACAAATTACCTAATAGAAGATTAAAAACATTCGTTTTAGAGGAACAAAAAGTATATGAAACGTCAATTGAATTTTCTTCATAGAATTTTGTTGTGGTGTAAATTTGACTTTAAAAATAAAGAATGATACTTTCAGGGATGAAAAAGGTCGTTCGGTGTTATTACGAGGAGTAAACTTAGGTGGGAGCACTAAAGTTCCGGTAACACCTGATGGTGCAACTCATATTAAAACTGATTTTAGAGATCATAGAGACGTATCGTTTATCGGTCATCCTTTCCCTTTAGAAGAAGCTGATGAACATTTTGCTCGATTAAAAAATTGGGGTTTTAATTGCTTAAGATTTCTTACAACTTGGGAAGCAATAGAACACAAAGGTCCTGGAAAATATGACAGAGAATATCTGAAATATTTGCGCAAGCTTCTCGAAAAAGCAAATGATTACGATTTATTTTGTTTCATTGATCCTCATCAAGATGTCTGGAGTAGAATGACTGGTGGGGATGGTGCGCCAGGGTGGACTTTTGAAAAGGTTGGTCTAGATTTCACAAAATTCACAGAAACAGAAGCGGCTTTACTTATGCAGGAAAAGTATCCAGAGGATTATCCTCTAATGATTTGGTCCTCAAATTACTATTTATTTGCTGCATCTACGATGTTTACCCTTTTCTTTGGAGGGAATGAATTTGCTCCTGGTTTCAATATTGGAAAGATAACTATTCAGGATTACTTACAAGAGCATTTTATTAATTCAATGAAAGAAGTAGCAAAAATTTGTAAGGACTTTCCTAATGTTATTGGATATGATATTTGGAATGAACCAAATAAAGGTTTTATTGGGAAAGAGAACTTAAATCACTCATATGACTTATCTTGGGGTTTACGTTTTTCTGGCTTTGAAGCGATAGCTACGGCTGCTGGGTACCCAATGAAAATACCTCTTTATGAAATTAAAGGAGTAGGAATGAAACATACTGAAACTAGGTTAGTTAATCCTAATCGAGTATCCTGCTGGTTACCAGGTGCTAAAGATATTTGGAAAGAATTAGGAATCTATGGAGAAGATGCAAAAGGTAATCCAAAACTTCTGAAACCACACTACTTCTCAGAAGGAGGAAAAACCAATTTCTTCTGGAACCATCTAAAGCCATTCATTAACAAATATGCGAAAGCGATGCGTACATTTGATGATGAAGCTATGATTTTCATTGAAACAGATCCATTCGAATTCATTTTTGCTACAGATCCCTCTTTTCAAGAGGGTGATTCCAAGTGGACGAAGAAGGATGCTAAAGATATAGTGAATGCATCTCATTGGTATGATGGCATAACACTTTATCTTAGAAGATTTATGAAACATTTTACATTAGATACCCAAACAACAAAACCTCATTTCTTTTACAGAAATGTTAAGAATCTCTTCATTAAGCAGCTAAGTAATATCAAAAAATATTCCAAGTTACTAAATAACTGTCCCACTTTAATCGGGGAGTTTGGAATCCCATTCAATATGTATAACAAGAAAGCATATAGAAATGGTAATTGGCGGAAGCAAATTGATGCTCTAACACTCCATCTTGATTGTATGGATGCAAATTTACTAAATTTCACTATTTGGAATTACACAGCTGATAATGTAAACGAATGGGGGGATTTGTGGAATTTAGAAGATCTGTCTATTTTTAGCCGAGATCAACAAATTAATCCAGATGACATCAATAGTGGAGGAAGAGCCATTGAAGGTTTTTGTAGACCATTTGCTAGAAACATAACAGGTGAAATCATTTCCATGGCTTTTAATCGAAGGAAAAAACATTTCGTTTTGGTATATGAAAATAATCCAAAAATCAAAGATCCTTCAATAATCTACGTACCTAATATTCAATACCCAAATGACTATCTTGTAACTGCACCAGGTGCAATGTATGTAAAAGACAGAAATGAGCAAATCCTTGAAGTGTACTTTAAATCTAAAGGAACACATAGAATTGAAATTAAGGGGAGATAGGAATGAAGCAATTCTACGTGGCAGTTGGGGCACTTATCGAAAAAGAAGATCAATATTTAGTTCTTCTAAGATCACCAGAGAAAGATGTGGGAGCAAATATATGGGAGTTTGTAACGGGTCGTTTGGAAGAAGAAGAAGATCCTGCCTTAGGAGTTTTACGTGAAGTAAAAGAAGAAGTGGATTTAGATGTTGAAGTAATTATGCCTATTCACACCTCTTTCTTTTACCGAGGATCAAAAGAATATCCAATGGTTTTCATCGTTTTTTGGTGTCGATACCTACAAGGAGAAGTCAAGCTTTCTTGGGAACATACCGAATACAAATGGGTTTCACTAGACGAAGCAATAAACAGTGAAGAATTGGGCTTATTTCGGAAAGGATTTACTATTGTTAAAAAACTAAAGGAATTCCTACCTAAAGATTTCAAGTTATAAGGACTATTAGATAGTTGGAGGATGTCTCTGAAGTTCTTGTTCCTTAGCCATTACTTTTAATTGTTCTTTTGTATACTTGACTTTCACATTTCCATCTGATTGCAATTGAGCATCTCTGGTTCGAACTTTTACGATTTCTCTAGCACCAAATTTGATTCTCTTCTCAATTTCAATCTCTATGAAATCAGCAGAAATTTTTTCATATTTCTCTCGAATAACTTTTAGAACAGTGCCAGCTTTAACGCCTTTTGTATCAAAAACTATTTTTGATTTTAACATATCCGGTGTTACTTTACTCAATTATTTTGAACTCCAATAAAGACATTGTATTTTCATAGGATACTCTGTAGTTTAAAGAGGGATTATAATGTTTTTTCATCAATTAAATAAATATTGAATATGGCAATTTTTCAAGTTAAAAGAGGTAGTGTGAGGAGGAATAATAGCGTGGAGGTGACGAGATTTGATAGTGCAGCAATTACAGGAACTGCAAGATTGTCGGGATCTAATCCTCTCTTAAACGCTAAAATCATTAGCAAGAACGCAATGGATTGGACTATTAAGAAACCAATAATATTAATCAGAAGCGAAATGCCAAGTACCAGACCAATATGTTGGAAATCGCCAGCAAATATTGAACCAAAAATCCCATAGAAGAAGTGCAGAACAAAACCAGCAAAACCTACGCCTATTAAATTCGTCCACAAATCCTTATCCTTTATGGCAGAGAGTTTTGGCTTTATTGTACCCAAAGCTAGATTCGTAGAGGTAGTATTTGCTAAGATGGTTACTTCATCACCCAGAGTATCTATTAATGCGGGATAAACTAAGAATAATCCACTAATATTCTTTAGAGCAATATCTGCTTTACTAAGAATACCGCCTGTCAAAGAGTTTATTGTTAAAGTGACGGTTTGAACTGGAACAGCTTGCTTGAGTATTTTTCTGAAATCCTTATTTTTTACTTTTATTCCAACTAAAACTGAGATGAATACTAGATATAGAAATGCAGGAATAAATGCGAAATAGGTTCCTCTCGTTATCGTATTAAAACCTGATTCATTATACCAATTAGCAGGTTTCAACATACTAATCATTGCTGCATAGAGAAGAGTGCTTAGAATGTTGTTAACTGTAGACATTGTGGGGTATACCCAGATATCTGGATTCAGTTTTCTTTTGAACATAAAGAATGCCATGAAACTTCCGATTTGTGATGAAATCAGAGATGCAAATGTTAATGTCAATATTGGTATTACAATGAAAGGTAAGGGATTTGGAATACGATTTGCTCCTTGAATTATCAAGTTTGTAATATAGGAAATCACGCCAATCCAGAGACCATTGAAAGCTCCCAAAGTTAGTGTAGCTGAAATCAATGTGTAATACTGTTTTGTATTTTTGAAAATCTTGGGTTTAATAGAACCGAGATGCAAACCTGTGCCTAGTCTACTAACCAAAACCCCTATCCCACCATCAGATGATAATAACGGAGGATAGAGAAGGATGATAAATGCACCCGCTTTAGCGAAAATCCCAGCAGGATCAGTAATACTAGCATATTTCAGGAAAGTAAAGGTTCCAATACTTCCTGCACCGAGACCGAAAACATCAAAGAGAAGAGCGAGTAATGCTTGAACAGCAATGAGAAGGATGATTCTAATAACGGTTGGTTTTTTGAACCACTCCTTTATTTTCACTCTGTTCACGTAATTTCACACTCCTCTAGTTTAATTTAGTCATTTGGTCTGGTTTAGAGAGGAATTTCCCTGTTTTTAGGAAGACTATTTCCATCTTGTTGCTGAGAAAGCTAATTCTTATTTCTATTTTTCGCTTCTTAGTGCGACATCTCCTTACGCAGAATCCTCTCGTAGCAAGAGGTGTGCAAAAGAAGAACTAGGTTCAAAGCTCCTTGCTAGACAAGTTAATGTATGCAGAAATAGTATATGAATCTTTCAAAGTTCTTTGAAAGTAAAAATGGCTATAAAAGATTAAAAATTAAAGTTTGTGAAAAATTTCTACCTATGAAAGCAATAACCGCTGTAATTAGCACTTCTGCATGGTTAAGCGACTACACCGGGGAGCATTATGAATGAGAATGCTATAATAAATCCAGCACATGCTAAATCAGCCAAGCAGGCTGTAAGGGGTATAGCAAAATTATCTGGATCAATTTCTCTTCTAAACGCAAAGATTGACAAGACATAAATTAATGAACCAACAATTATGAACCCTAATACATTCGCTAATACAGTTACAATCATAACTAAAATTACCGTCCATTTTGTACCAGGCGAAATTTCTCCCCATTTAATAAACGTTCCAATAACACCTAAGAACATTGTAATTATAATACCACCTGCTCCAATACCCAGAAATTTGGTCCAAACTTCTGGTTTTCGAAAAGATTGTATCTTCGGTTCCGTATAACCAGCAGAAAAGTCCGTAATTAGCATATTCGCAAAGATTGCATTTTGATCAACCAGAGTACCTATCAGTGCGGGGAAAGCAACTAATAATTGAGGATAATGTTCTAATGCAGCTTCACCTTGTGTGAGAATGAAACCTGTAATTGTTCCAATAATAGCACTAGCGAAAACTGCAAAAACGGCTTCTTTCATCATTTTACTGTATTCATGATCTTTTCTGTTTTTCATTACTATATAGACTGTACCAGCAAGAGCTAATATTGCGGGAATAATTGCTATATATGTAGCAAGCATTTCATTTCCTTGTGCAACAGCAAAAACATCCTGACCATTAACTTCAATTAAGGGATGTTTCCATCCCCAAGGTTTGAGGACAGCTAAAACTCCAGCAAAAGTTGTTGTTATAAGAATATTGTTTACAGTAGACATCACTGGTACTACGTAAACATCTGGATTCAATCCTCTTTTATAAGTAAAGAAAGAAACAGCACTTGTTATTTGAGTTGAAATGAGTGCTGCAACAGTCATAACAAGTATTGGTATTACAAAAAAGAATGTGGGATTGTAAACCTTCAAGTCAGCGGGAAAAATTAAAAGATTCATAATATAGGTTACAATACCAACCAAGAAAGCATCTAACATGGCAATTGTTAAAGTTGAAGCAACCAAACTCTTGTACACAGGGGTGTTTTTTCTAAAAGAAGGTTTCACAGTTCCTAAATGCAAACCTGTGCCTAGTTTTCCTGCAAGGACAGCAATATCTCCTCTTGCAGCTAATAAGGGGCCATATAATAATAAAATCCATTTTATCTGTTGAGTATTCATTGCTACATTAGCAATGACACCTGAAATAATTCCGCCAGAGTCGAAGGCAAGTGCTATCATAGCTTGGATAAATATTCCAAAAAACAAATTCGCAGCAGTTCTTTTGCCTATGCTCGACGTTGATGACATTTACTTCACCAATATACCAGGTAATTTTCTTTGTACATGCGAAATCACGCATCCTAATTTTTCGTGTAATTGGCTTTTTTGAAAAAGCCAAGATGTTCAATAGCTAGTCCTATTTTTCTTCTTTAGTTGCTTTATCTGCTGCTTCTTTGGCAGCTTTTTGTACGGCTTCTTTCACTTCTTTTTCTAACACCTCCTCAGCAACTTCCTCTGCAGCTTCTTTGGCAGCTTTTTTGGCAACTTTCTTAGTTTCTTTTTCTGCTGCCTTCTCTGCTGCTTCCTCTGCTGCTTTAGTAGCTACTCTTTTACCAGTGCGTTCTACAATTCTCTCAGCTGATTTCTCAGCTACTTCTTTCGCTGCTTCTGTAGCTGCGTCTTTCACTATTTTTTCAGGTTCATCTACCGCGGATGTTTCTTTTATTGCTTCAGTAGCAGCTTTCTTCGCTGCTCGTTCAGTATCAGTTTTGACTGCATCCTTAACAACCGATTCGATTTCTTCTGCTGCTTTTTTCTCTGCAGCTTTTGTTACTTTCTTAATGACCGTTTCAGACTTTTCTTCGATTGTATCCTCTGCTGCTTCTTTTACAGCTTGTTCAACTTTTTTACGGGCATCGTCAACAGTTTTTTTGGCAGCATTCTCAGCAGCATCTTGAACTACTTTCTTTGCTGCATCTTCCTTCAGTCCAGGTTTGGTTCCTTTTTTCGTCTTAATGGTTTCTTTAACGACCTCAGAGACAATCTTGTCAGTCATTTTCTTTGTAACAGTTTCAACCGCTTCTTCAGCGGCTTCTGAAGCTGCTTTCTTGGACGCTTTTTCTGTTGCTTTTTCCGCTGCTTTACTCGCAACTTCTTTTACTGTTTTCTTTGATACTTCTTTTGCAGTTACCTCTGAAACTTCTTCGGAGACTTTTTCAACAACCTCATCTACTACCAGCTGTGCTGCTTTCTTAGCTGCTTCAATCTCAGCTTCTTTTTCCTCTACAGCTTCTACTTCTCGTTGTTGGAAAGCATTGCAAGCATCTCGTAAACCTGTGAAAATAATTGTATCGCCGACTCGAATCTTGGTCCTTCTTCTCGGTTTGAAGTAATGACCACCGGTTCTCTTGATCGCTAATACTCTTATCCCGAATTCATCAAGGTAATTACCAGCGGGAACTGTTTTATCAACAATTGATGAAGATTGTTCAACTAGCATTTCGAAAATGTTGTCAGTTGATTCCTCAACCACTAATTCAATAATGGGGTGTGAAGGGAGTTCTGCTAGAACTGTCTTAGCGATCTGATTCGCTGAATCAGAAATGGTTTCAGTTGCTTCTATAATTCTAATAAGACCTTGAAGAGCTGATATATCTTCAGAGGAAGTTTTTGACAAACGTAAAACAGCTATTTCTGCTTTATTTCGTATGGTATCAACTCTTTTCTCCATATTGGTAACGAGTTGAGCTAATTCTTTATTATTATAAAGAACAGCACCATATGCAAGGTCAACCATAACCTCACTTGTATCTTTTAGTGCGATTAGATAATCAACAATGTTTTCTTCTAAAGATTCAACAAGAGGATCTTCGTCTTCCTCTTCCGGTGGACTAATTTCTTCAGCAGTTCCACCAACCAATAATTTTAGAAGACTAATACCTGAGCTTGAACCACTCGCAAGAATTAGATCACCAGCCTCTAGCTTGATACTTTGATCGGGTTTGATTATCCATTTTCCGTCTTGTCTTAAACCATAAATAGTAACGGAATAATTCATTTTTTCTGTTATATCTTTAATTGCGTAACCTTTCAGAATTGAATCTTCAGAGATTTTTCCTCTCATTAAATCTCGAGCAACTCTTTGAGATAAATCCTTAATGATTTGATGAACGGTGAATCCTTTAAGGAGGACATTAGAAATATCTGTTGCAGAATTGGCTATGTCTTTACTTGCTTGACCAAGTACAACTAAAGGGATAGTTGCTTGCGCATCGCGACCATCACGAACTGCGACTTGTAATGACATAGTTAGTAAATAATTTAGCTTGACAGCTAAATCCCTAAGTTCCTTTACCTCATCTGCGAGCCCTTTATCTTCATAAATAATTGAAGAATATGCGAGATCAACCATAATACTACAGAGATCTTTAATTTGCTTGAGAGCATCTTTAGCAGATATAGGTTCGTAAGTTACTTTTGGCATTTTTTTCAACTTCAAGAACGTTTTTTGAAAAGATGGGATGAAAGTACTATTATTACTTTTCTTTTCTTACTATTATTTAGCAAGTTAAATCTTTTTCCAATAAAAGAAGAGCTTACTATATTAGTATTTTTTGCCATCCTCTTCAATACATTTCCTTTTTTGGAATTGTACCTTCTATCTTGATAGAATATCAAGTTTCAGATAAATATCTGTTTGTTCTTCTCATATATATTGACTATCTTTTCCCAGATCGCTTCTGTTGAGGTGAAAATTGTATGGTAGAGTTTAAGGTTTATTTTTTCAGCTCGGTTGTTACATATTATCGTAATTTCCTCTGGTTTGTTGTCATTATCTACCTTTGTAATTATTATATCAATAATTTCAACCCAAGATAGAGTTTCTAGAATGTTAAGTTTCTTATTGTGAATAACAATACCTACATCTGTAAATGTTAAAACGTCAATTGATTTTGTCATATAGGAATATATTCTGTAAGGAATGTAAAGCAATAACCAAAGACCAATAAAAACAGCAAAAGGCACGGTTAACACTAGAACATTATATTTAATGGTCAAACCGATATAAAGTAAGAAAGCTATCAAAAGCAAACCTATAACAGCAACTATGATTGTTTCACCAATTCCTGTTTGTTTTAATTCCAGATATCGAGGACTTTCTTTTGTTGACATTCCTAATTACCTCTAAAAATCACAAGATTATTTCATCATTCTCAAATATAAAGAATAAGGAAAAAATGAGACAAACTATTTCTTACAACAAAAAGGGAATTAGTGCTTTCCGTTTTTCAGGATACTCTTCGAATTGTTCCTTATACCATTTATGATGCGAAATTGCTCTCGGGAGAAGATTAGCGATCGTCCACAGTGTGAAATACAACCCAGCTATTGACCAAGTTAGAACAGCCCAACCAATCCATTCGATAATTTCACCAAAGTAATTTGGACAAGTAATCCAATTATATAAACCACCAGTAGGTATGCAATAGGAATTATCTTGTCCTGGTTTTCTTAAGCCTCTCAAAATATAATCAGATTGTTTATTTATGAAGAAGCCAAAACAAAAGAGCAGGGTTCCAATAATAAATTGCGGGGAATATAACCAAGTAACTGAGGAGTAATCTATATTGGAGATAGGGAATAACAGACTGCCTGAATAAGCTGGATCAGATAAGGTAAACAACCAACGACCTTGAATATAAGCATTAACGATATTGAAAATAAAACCCAAGAGAACCACAATAAGGGTCATTTTCTTACCATTTCTTATTCTAAATGGATAAATGAACACTCTATGGGCATAATGGAGGAACCAAATAAACAGAAATGCATAATGAACAGGACTTTTCCATTTATCACTAAATACAAAACATAATCCTATAATTACAATTGTAGGAATCTCCATGACAAACCAACCTAGATGAGTATTCACTTTAGGACCCCATTGTTCCTTGTTGTGTCGACCGTATCCTACTGTTATAAAGAAAAGCATTAAGAATATTGTCAGGGCTAAACCAAGAGAAACTAGTAACAAGACACTGTAAAATAAGGGTTCAGATGTAAAGAGTAACCCAGTATACATTCATGTTAACTTCCTAATAGTTGGTTTAGATAGTTACAAAACTGAACAAAGTCAATGCTCAATTAATAAGTAGCAATGCCTAACCACTTATTAGACTATCTCTATTTTGGAATAATTGAAGAATTATTAATTTTAAACTTTTCCTATATCTCAATTGAAAGGGCATTTATTCGAGAAAATTCATTTAATTGAGTAAATGAATTATACTTAGGTTCGCTCTTTACCTTAGGCTTTACAGAGATAATGGATAATCCTTTCAATGATGTAAACAGAGTCATGAGCGGACCTACAACTTTAGCTTTCTTGAGCTTTGGAAATATTGTTATCGATTATTTCTTTTGCATTTGGATTGATTTCAAAACCTAGGTAATTTCGTTTATGTTTTATGCATGCAACCGCTGTTGTACCATTTCCCATGAAAGGATCAAGAACTATGTCATTCTCTTGACTGGAATACAAAAGTAGTTTTTCAACGAGCTTATCTGGGAGCTTGGTTGAATTCTTCTTTTCACCGGGGAGATACTCTCTCTTAATTTCCCACACGTCTTCAGGATAATGATCTATTTTATTGAAATAGTATTTCTTTGGATTTTTTACCAGAAACAATATGTGATAATGACTAGTAACGTACTTCCTTTTTGTGAACACTCCAAATTGATACTTCCATATTAAGTGGTTTTGTGTTGTGAAACCTGCATCATCGATTGCAATGAGAATATCCTTTAGATTAGTCCATCCTGAAAAGATATAGGCACTCCCAGTTTCTTTCAGAATTGGATAAATAGCTTTTATCCATACTTTAGAGAATTCATGATAATTTGCTTGTTTTATCTCACCATATCCTGATACCACAAATTCACTTTTCCTATTATATTGACTTCCCTTCCCATCAAAACGTATACCAAACGGTGGATCTGCAATTATCAAATCAATGGATTCATCATCAATGCGTTTAGGGATATTTGCAATGCAATCCTCATAATAAATGGTATTTAGGTCCATTTTTTTCTGTCCTTGTGTCAGCAATTACTCGTATTCATTT
>DAOVHJ010000237.1 GCA_030671945.1 Candidatus Heimdallarchaeota archaeon | reverse complement strand
TCATTACTTTATTCTGAAAAATCGTTTAATATGGGGAATTTTAACTCAGTCTAAAGTGCTCTATACTGGTTTTGGTTAAACTAGTAATATAAGATTTTAGATTTCGGAATTTTCCGACTAAAAAAAATGCTTTGAAAAAAAATCTAGTGAGAAGAATTCTAATCTTCTCATATTTCATTCTGTTTCGAGTGCTTCTCTCAATTCAATCATTTTCTCTTGAGGTTGGTTAATTAAAATAGCAAATTCAATAGATGATTTGGATTTTGGCTTAGCGTATTCTACTCCAAGTAACCAATCAAGTAACATCACACCAAGATCAGCTATTACAGAACTACCATTGCTACCTTTGGGCACAACAAATGCGATTGATTGATTTCCTTTGGTTATTCTACTATATGGTTTTTCAAAAGATCCTTGACTAATGAATTGTTTCTTAATTGAATTACGTATCCATAATCCACTTGCACCAACAGCTTCTATGACGTTTCCTTCCTTTGATCCTTGCAGACCCACATCAGATAGTAATGAACCGATCCATGGAATAGTTCTTGATGTTTTATTATCAAGAGTTAAAACTACACGAATGATTTCACTGTTTGGAAGTGTGAGGAATTTCAATTCAACTTTTTGACCGTAGAGGAAATACTTCTCTTTCTTAATTGTCCAAGTTGTTTTTACTCCCTTCCATTCGTTTTCTTCTACTATTTGGCTTTTTGTATCTTCCATTTCTGAGAAAGGTTCATCTGCTACTAAATGGAATAGCTGTGGTTGTGAACCGCCTAAATAATGTTCCAGGAAGAATTTTGGTTGGATTTCCGGATAACTGTCTAAGAGAAAACTACGACCTTTCGAATCTTCTAGCCGTATTAAATTCCCGCCGATTTCTGCTGCAACTTTAAAGGATATTTCTCCATTTGAAACATCAAAGACTTTCTTACCTTCAAGATCCTTTTCTTCGACTTCAACTTGTCCTTTTGTTGTCACAAGAATAAAGTTATCAAAGTCAATCTCGAATTCTCCGCTGAAGTGTAATTTTATATTTTCTATTGGTGATTTGATTTTCTCTGGAATTTTCAATTCAATTTTTATTGGTGTAGCAGTAAAGGGTTCTAATTTTGGCATTGGGATTGTTTCTTGCTCCTTATTATCAACAATGAATCTTCCTTCCCAATCTTTTGGTAAAACTAAACTTAATGATCCTTGTAATGGATACGCTGAAACGAACATAATCTCAAGATTTCTTCTTACTGTATCCCCTGCAAGAAGTACTTTTGAACCAACTAATTTAGCGTCAAGGGCTTTTGTTATTTTAGGTCCAACTAGAAGCTCTTCATTGTCCACTTCAACATTCCCAACTAATTGGTTCCATCTATGCTTAACTTCTTGTATTGTTGTGTAACCGAAACTGAACCATAAGTGAACTGGCTTATAGGTTTCATTTGGTTCTATTTCAACTGTTTTACTTTCTAATTGAGACAGTGAACCTTGTCGTAGTTTGATTTTTTCAATGTTGTCAGGTTTCCAAATCCAAGCTGAATAGTCACCTGTCAGCAAGCCTTGAACCGCAGTCCAGGTTTCATGCCAGAATTGAGTATTAGTAGGTAGTAAAGGATCTGTGAGAAAATTAGTTAGTGAATCGCTTTCAATTACCTTACCACCAATCGGTGTGTAAGCAAATCCTTTTGCTGCATACGGATTTAAACTGATTCCACCAAAACCGGTTGATGTTCTAGCAGATGCATGTATTGATTTCTTGTGAATGTTAGTATAGGTTACCCAATATTCGACTTCATTTGCACCGGGTACAAATTTAAGATGCTTCTTAACCAGAAGCCCTGGAACTTGTAAACTCTCAGCACTCAAAATTAGTATTTTACTGCTATATTCATCAACAAACTCATACTCGTACTTTAGGGTATTATCAAGCGATAAACCATAAGGCGGACCAGTTTGATGATTTAATGGATTTAATCCGTTCTTTTCTTGTTGGTAGATTCTAAAATTCCCACCTTCAAGTAAAACTCGAACAGATAATTTATCTGTAATTACATACAATCTTTCCCTATCTTTGATTTCCGCAAGTTCGATGAGATCTTTTGTTCTTGTAAACACAGGCATTTCGAATGTTGGTAATTCAATTGCTTGTCCATTGAATTGTAGTTTTGGAGTGGCTTGCAGAGTGTGTTTATTTTTCTTTCTCTTTTCAGGAATAGAAATAGGAATTTCAATACCATTGATTTCTTCCGAATTAAGTTCAATGGGGATGGTTACAGAAGAATCCTCTAAATCTTCAAATTCTACCTTTACTTCTCCTGTAATTTTCTGCTTGGTGTTATTAAGAATATCAATTGGAATCTTTATTTCAGGCCCTATAGGTGCTGTGCTAAAGTAGTTTTCATTTATACCTCGTAGTTGTATTGGTGATTGTAATTTTCCACTTGTTCCAAGTTTAATATCAAGTGAACCTAGTTGAATTTTAGTTCTTATGGATTCACAAGCTCTATCATTATCTCTGTAAAGTTTTGTCTCTTTATCAATTATGAACTCTCGAGTAATCTCTACAGTTTCACCTTTCTTGACCACAACAGAATTTGGGAATTTTTCTTTCCAAATCAAACCTTTGAATTCATCTACATCTATTTTTGCTTCGAGTTCATCGTTTTCCTCATTTTGAATTAACAAAGTCATGGAATTAGGGATTCCAATGAAAATTTCTTGTGAAGCTAATCTGGTCTTTACTGCCAGTTTTTTACCATTGAGAACTCTTTCAAAACCGCAGAAATTCCAGCCAAATCGATCTACTTCTGCTTCAAAAGAATCATCTTCAGCTTCAAACTTGTAAGAGTAAAGTTCCATTCCATCAATAATTTGTTTATCTTGTGTTTGCAAAAGCTCTCTTTTGAAATTACCATACCAATCTGGGTGTTTCTCAAAGTAGTCTTTAGCAATTGGTGTTTGGAGCAAACCTGGAATAAAATCTTGCATATACACTGATGTCTCCGGGACCCAAAAAAGGCCAACTTTCTTGTAAAGTGGAACTGCCTCGAGATTCCCAGACCAAGTATGCAAATCAACACGATTTATGCCATGTTTTTTTGCTACCTCCAAAGATTTCAAAAGTAATCTTTTTCCAAATTTCTTACCTTTTGCTTTTGGGGTAACTCCTAGGATTGAAATGTAGGCAGCTTTTTTATCACGCCAGTGTGGATACAAGCCACAATAACCTACTAATTCATCTTCTTCATCAACAGCAATTAAATCCGCAATTGCTGATGTTTTATCAAGCATATCACGAACTCTTTGCTCTGTAAATGGGATACCTCCTCCGAATCCCCCAGGCCACAGCTCATTAAATAAATTAAACATTTCTGCAGCTCGACTAGCCATGTTTGGGTCATATGTAACTATTTTACCCTTGTTTTCTGTCATCAATAATTTCTCCTTGTATTCAATCATTCATCAATATCTACATCTTGATGAATTTTTATCAGATTAATTTCCTTCCTAATTTTAATCTTGATTAGTTTTCTAGAATTTTTCAATTTCCATCAACTCTTGGGTTAATTACCTACTTTAACCGTTACATTTGTCTTTATTATGTTAGAAATAGTCTGGTCACTCAATAAGTAGGATATGATAAGAAGTGACCAAAGAAAAATGAAAATTCTAGCTGAAAGTGATTAGTTTTATTTCAAATGGATCGAATTTCAGCTTAAATTTCCCTTTAGAAATGTTCTTAGATTTCTTCACTTCACCATCAATCTTTATTTCCGAATATTTTGAGAACATCTTTGAAATATTGAACTCTGATTCAGTCTCAGATTCATCTAGATTAAATAAAAGAACATGTAATTTGTTTTGTCTGATTCTAAAGGAAGAAACTCTGATCATTGGATTTCCAACTGAGATTATTGTTTTGGTTAGATCCATTTTGGGTTCTGATTTCTCAAAGGTTATGCATTTTGATGGTAGTGCAAAAACTTCCGAATGATCCGCAGTAAAAGTGAGTGGATTCGCTTTGTTGTGATAAACGATTCCGTAGTTGAAAGTATATTCCACATTCATTTCCTGAGCTCCAGGAGTTGCTAGATATGGTCCTGCATGCATTGGTCTTTCCGGATAATCCATCCTTGAGAGATAACCCGTTGATCTAATAAGAGTTAATGCTAAATGAGATCTATTTGCTAATTCCACTTCGGGCAATCCTTTATTGAAAAGAGTGAAAGAAGCTTGCGAGTTCTCAGCATCAATACGTATAAATCGTTTTTGAGCTTGAATGCCAGATGGTTGTTCAACAAATTCTTCATATTTTGCGGGGTTTCCTTCTCGCTTTATAACTCCAAAATGAGTTGATGTTAATGTGTGATCTGATTCAAAAGGTGAATCAAAACATATACGTAAACGATGATCCTTTGCTGTATTTGTCAAAGTTGTTGTAATATCAATTCGTGGAATATCTCGATAAAATCGGAAAATAGTTTTCACTGGAATCTTAGCTAAACCAATTCTTTTCTCTCTCTTTTCATCAACTTCGAAATGTGTTTCTAAAATCAATTCTTGCTGAATATCACAGAATAATGGTCCATTATTCACTATTTTTCTCTTTACTTTAGAAATTTTAGGATTGGCGGGATCCAATCTACCAAATGTATATTCGTCTCCTCTGTCACCAAAGTCTTCGAAACAGTGTTGTTGTTCATACAGTATATTTGTAGCTTTATCTAGAATATCCATGGTTCCATTTTTATTGAAGGTAATCTTGTAAAATTGATT
>DAOVHJ010000336.1 GCA_030671945.1 Candidatus Heimdallarchaeota archaeon | reverse complement strand
GCTCGAAGAAACACTTCAAAGGCTGTTACATTCTTATAGGTAGAAGATTCGGGAGTTTTTTGATCAACATTCCACTCTGGACCATCGGAACCTATAGTTAGAAGAATGTCAATATTATTTTCTTTGAAGAATTGCATCCTCTTATCAAATCCAGACCAAGTAAAATGTCCCTTATTCGCTTCAATATAACTCCAACTGATTCCTGTTCTTACCAGATCAATGTTTAGTTTTTCCATGTGATACCTTGAAAATTTCCTTTGTCGATCATTCTTTAATGGTGGATAAGATAATCCCATTCGAAAATTGTCATTGGACAAACCCTCTAAATCCAACTTATTATTTGAACCAATAGCAAAAAGTGTACCAAAACAAGTAAAAAATGCAAGAACGGCTAGTCCAATACCAATAAAAACTACAGTCCTTTTCCTCACTAGTATCACTTTTTAAGTAATCTATTTTTACTTCAATATTGTTAATATATGCATTTAATCTTAAATAGTTAGAGTAATGAAAAAGGTAGGAAAAAATGAAAGATGCTCGAACACGTTGGGAAATGCTTAATTTAATTCGTAAAGAAAAATTTAGAATTATGTTACCGATAGCCATGCGGGAAAATGAAATCGACATGTGGATTCATATCATGAGAGAAGGCAATCCTGACCCATTGACTATAGATCTAGGCGGGGATAATGGCTACTTCGTTTTCACAGATCGAGGTGAGGATAGGATTGAACGTGCTGTTTTTGGTGGGGATGAAGAAATGCTCCGTCTTACTGGTGTGTATGATATCTTTGGATCGGAAGATGAATTAAAACAATTCATTGAAGAACGAAATCCAAAAACCATTGCTGTTAACATGTCTGATTGGTTGGCAGTTGCTGATGGTCTTTCATATACCGGATACAAGAAGCTAATCAAATTAGTAGGTGTGGAATTATCCACAATACTAGTTTCAGCAGAACAGTTGATCACTGATTTCCGCACCCGTAGAATCCTTAGCGAAATTGTAGTGTATGGTCAATTATGTGAAATCGCCAGAGGATTACTCGAGAGAGCTCTCTCCAATGAAGTTATTACTCCAGGAAAAACCACACTTGAAGATGTTGGGTGGTGGATGGAGGATCAATTACTCAAACTAGGTATGAGTTCAACCTTTGCTTTGAGCACACCTATGATCATTCACTCTATGAAATCTGAAAAAGAAGATTATCGCTCAAGTAAATACATCATCCAGCATGGAGATTTGATGCAATACGATTATGGTATAAGTGCTATGAATT
The DNA here is from genome assembly GCA_030671945.1 of Candidatus Heimdallarchaeota archaeon. Taxonomy (GTDB): domain Archaea; phylum Asgardarchaeota; class Heimdallarchaeia; order JABLTI01; family JABLTI01; genus JABLTI01. Next base: position 1,373 of record DAOVHJ010000336.1, on the reverse strand, counting down.
TTGGTACAGACTTCAAGCGAGTCGCTTATGTCTTGAGAAAAGAGGAAATCGCAGTCCCAGCAGGTATTCAATACGGTTGGGATCAAGCTATTAAAGCAAGAGCAGTAATTCGAGACACAATAAAAGTCGGTGTAACTGCTGAGGAAACACTTGCAAATATCGGAAAAAACCTTGAGGAGAAAGGATTTGATTATATCCATTTAACACTTGATCCTATGCTTGGTGGCGGACCAAGTCTTGAACCCAAAGAAGATCAAGAATATCCAGGAAAAACCGAGATAACAGTTGATTGTCATTGTGTAGGTAACACTGGTAATAGTGAAGTGGCTTCCGGTCCTTCCATTGCTGGTTTCCGACCAGATCGAGCTCATCTAATAATCAAGCCCAACAATCTTTTTGCTTTTGAGTTCATCGCATACACACCAAATGAAGAATGGGATGGAGATAAAGTACGGTTTAATATGGAGGATAACGCTATTGTTACTGAGAATGGTGTTGAGTTTCTGTATCCACCAAATGAAAGGATTCTATTAATTCATTGAAAGGTTGTGCTAGTATGCCAATGGCTAAAATCAAAAACAGTAAGAAAATTAGAAAGTTCATAAAGGAAATAATTACCGAAGCAGTTTCTAGTTCTGTTTCAGATCTTTTTGAGGTTCTAAAAGAGTTTCATGAGTTGGCTGAAGATATCCCAAAAAAAGAACAAGAGAATTATGAAAGGTACTTCGATAAATATATGACTCATGAAATCAATTTGGTGAGAATTGAATTAAGAAAAATCGAATTTAATTATAAAGAAAGCATGCATAGAACAAACAAAAGAGCAGAGAAATTCGACAGGGAATTAGCGAATGAATCTCTAGCTCAAGAGATGCGAGTTTTTTATCAGAAAGAATATTTGAACATTCTAAAACCAATGTTTTACATAGAACAAGTTTATGAGAATTTCCAGAAATATCTTGAGGTAATCAAAGTAATACAAGAAGAATTCAATGAATGGTTTTTCCTTGGTAATTTAGATTTTATGAAGAAATTATTGCAACCTTATATTGTAGTTGATGATTCTTCTCGTCGAGAGAAAGAGATTTGGATCTACAAGAGATATCAAAAGGAATTAACAGATGAAAGAAAGAAGAAGATGTTTGATAGAGCCGGTTTATTGGTGAAAAATGATGTGTGATACTAGAGAGCATTTCAAAGTAAGTGACATTCAGAAATTCTCTGTAGAAGTTTTAATTAAAAGTGGTTATCCAGAAGCATATGCTAAGGCGACTGCTCATGCTTTACTTGAAGCTGACAAGAGAGGTATTTTTTCTCACGGATTAGCAGGTGGAACAGGATTAGAAGAATCAGTTAAAGGTATAGGTCTTTTT
>DAOVHJ010000163.1 GCA_030671945.1 Candidatus Heimdallarchaeota archaeon | reverse complement strand
CGTATGCCTTTATTGCTGTCACGTTAATGCTAAATGTAATGTTTAGTATAAATATGGCAGATAGGCAATACTACTTCAACCATGAATTAACACCTCGGTTAACATCAAACAATACTCAATTCCTTGCCCATGACTATCAAGAGGCTTATGAGTTCCTCAGATTAAATGTTGCTCCTTATCAACCAGGAGAAAAACCACCACTGGTAATGAGTTGGTGGGATTATGGATACCAAATACGGGTACTGGGAAATTGTACGACGCTTGTGGATAATGCTACGATTAATTCAACGCACATTGGCATTATAGGTGCTATGCTAATACACAATGAGACATCATCTGTAAAACTCATGAAGAAGTATGGTGTAGATTACGTATTAGTTCTAAGCCCAGGAACAATCGGAAGTCAAAGTAATGATATTTCAAAATCACGATGGATGATGCAAATAGGTGAAACATATGGCAACAGAACATTATATGACCTTGGAATTTCTTACGAAGACTACTACCTCGAAGAAGCAAAAGATGGGAAAGAACGCGGTTTCCAACCAGCATTCTGGGATTCTGTGGTCTACAAACTATGTGCTTTCAACCTTAATGCAGACGGAACTTATGGAGGACAAGCTCAACCAGCTGTACAAACTTGGCGCTTTGGTGAGCTTCAAAATGCCCCAGATATTGGTTTATCTGATCTTCATAATTTCAGATTAGCCTTCCAGTCAAAATTCGCAATGCTTCGAATTTATGAAGTAATTTACTAATAAATAATCATCTGAGTAAAAGGAGAAATCCTTTACTCACTTCTTCTTATTTCTTTAAATACACTAGTAATTTTTAAAAGTAGGTAGTTTCACAAACAAATAGGAGAGCAATCATGCCAAACCCAAAATGTTTAGGATGTTTGAATGAAATTACAGTGAAAGCTGTTGACCTATCGACAACTGACGATGAATTAAGAAAACAGCTAATCAAGGAAATATCCGAATATACGAAAGAGCAATTTGATTGCTTGAAATTACCTGATTTCTCAACAGAAATTTTTTCTATCATAGCCCAAAAAACAGGCACATTAGATCCTTTTCTACAAATTAAAATTGAAAGCAATGATTTTTTCAAAAAATTGATTCTTAATCTTACTGAATCATTTGCTGATCTTCCGAATAAAGAGAAATTGTATAGTTTGGTTTTATATTCAATTGCTGCTAATATGGTTGATTTCAGCACCGGAGGGCATACGGTTGATCTTAACGAAATCGCGAAAAATATTGTTAGTTTTCCAGAAGAGGGCTTAGCTATTGATCATTTTAATGACTTGTATAATTTGATTGAAAAAGCAAATTCAATTATTTACTTATCAGACAATTGTGGAGAGGTTGTTGTTGATAATCTAGTAGTAAACTTCCTCGTTAAAGAATTGAAAAAGAAAGTTTACTTTGGGTTAAAAGGTGCACCAATTGCTAATGATTGCACAATGGATGATTTCACAAGAGATAAGTTGCCACAATACGCGACCGAAACCTTTGCAGTTAGTTCATCTTTTGGTTGGAATTTACATCAAACATCCGATCGTTTCAATGAATTATTGAAAGAATGTGATTTACTAATCGTCAAAGGACAATCTAATTATGAAACTACATTAAACAATCTCAATCGTTATCCGGAATTTCAGTTCCCGCCAATTTTTTGTATACTAAGAACAAAATGCGATGTTATTACTGGCTATTTAGGAGTACCTCTTGGATCAAATGTTGTCAGAAAAATGTATCCTATAAATAAAGAGAAAAATTCTCTAAAAGAAATTGTTGATTAGTAAGAGATTGTTTTTCATGCCAGAATTAAATCAAAGGTTATCTAGAATCTTTAACATAACCGGATTTGTGTTCTCAATTCTAGGGACGATTCTATTCCTAGTTCTCGTTGGTCTAGCCCATTATTTTGCTCATGAAGCGGGTCTTATCTTAAAGAACTGGGAGTTAAGTGAACTAGTTTTGGATAGCAACAAAGCTAAAATCTTGTTCAATTCAGGAGTAATCCTATATGGTTCTTTTCTGTTAATTGCCCTAATTCCTATGGTCAAATACTTTAAGGAAAAGAATAAGCATAAAATTTTCATTCCCTTAGCAATCATTACTTGTATCTCCTTAATTGGAGTTGGATTTTTCTCAGAAGATCAATTCCCCACTTTTCATTATTTAGTAGCTTTAGTTTTTTATCTATTTGTTGGGACGTTAATAGTTTACGCATCAACGATTCTTCTAAAATATGATAATACAATTTCAGTCTTTTATCCTGTAATAGGTTATGTTTCAGTTTACATGTTAATTGTTAACGTAGTAACACGTTGGTTTTTTGGACAAGCTTATACACAAAGAATAGCAATTTGTTTGATTATGTTATTTTTCTTATTGATTAGTGGAAAAATACTACTCAAAAAAGAAAATGTACAAAATAATAAAATTCAGAAATAAAAGATAAAAAAAAGTAGAATTAACTTTCTTTCTTTCTTGGGTATTCAAATTGAAGGAATTCATCAATAAGATCACTATGTGAAATAATCATCCTTCGACAACAATATTTATCTAAACCCAATTCATCTAAAATTTTACCTGGATCCTCTCCAGCAGCGGATTTTCGTTCGAATTCTTCGAATTTATCACCGACAACTTTGCCGCAACTTAAACATCTGACTGGAATCATGTTTTTATTTTACTCCTTGTTCTTTTTGGAGTGGTTTTCACTGATTGAGAAACCAGTGAACCTCTTTTATAGTCTTTCTATAGTTTTTATAACTTTTAAAATAAAAAATAAAAAAAGAGATTACTATCTCTTTTACGGTTTTACTCGAGTCATTGTTCTTGGAAATGCAATGGCATCTTTAATTGTGTCAAATCCACATAACCACATAACAACCCGAGCTACGCCCATACCAAAACCTGAGTGAGGAACAGAACCATATCTTCTGGTATCCAAATAAAAGTCATAATCCTTAGGATCTAAACCTTCGTGCTCAAGACTTTCAAGAATCTTCTGCATATCAGATTCTCGTTCCGAACCATCAATGATTTCACCAACATCAGGTGCTAGTAAGTTAGCATTTAAACAAACTTTTGGATTCTCAGGATCAACTTTTTTGTAAAAAGCCATAATCTCTCGAGGATATCTTGTCACAATGACTGGTTTGTCGAAGAGCTTACCTATTGCTCTTTCTTCTCTACCACCAAGATCTGCACCGTACGGAATATCTATTTCTTGCTTTTTAAGTAAATCAAGAGCTTCTGCATAGGTTATTCGTGGAAAAGGTGGTTTGATCTTAAGCAATTCTTTTGGATCACGGTTGAGAACCTTGAGTTCGTGTGCATTCTTCTTTGCTACATTCTTGCAGATAGCACTAATCACATTCTCCATTAATTCAAGAAGTCCTTCAAAATCCATCCAAGTAGCTTCTACTTCTGCATGCCAGTATTCTGTAACATGCCTTGCAGTTTTGGATTTTTCGGCTCGAAATGATGGAGCAATTGTATATGCTTTCTCAAGAGCATAAATGAAGTTCTCTGCATATAACTGCCAGCTTTGACTAAGATAAACTAACTTGTCAAAATATTTGAGTTCAAATAAAGTGGATCCGCCTTCAGAACCAGCTGTGGTGAACATCGGGGGTTGAACTTCAGTATATCCTTCTTCACGAAAATAGACATGAAGTGCTTCAAACACTGATGAATTAATCTTTAACATAGCAGTCAGCCTTTCTGAGCGTAAAGCTAAATGCCTGACGTCTAGTAGAAATTCTTGACTCTGATCCTTAGAAATCGGAAAGTTCTCAGATGGACCAATGATCTCAATCTTGGAAGCTTTGATCTCAAAACCACCAGGAGCACGAGCATCTTCACTAAGAAGTCCTTCAATAATAACTGCTGATTCATATCCGACCTTATCAGCAATATTGTAATTCTCCTCATTATTCTCACGAACAATTGATACTTGAATCCTGCCTGTGGAATCTCGGATAGTAAGAAAAGCAATCTTTTTGCTACTTCTTTTTCTGGCTACCCATCCACGAAGTACTATCTTCTTTCCAGCTTGCTTGCCAGTAAGTAACTCGCGTATTTGAGGGAATTTCATAAACAATCACCAATAATTGACTAAAAGCGATTAATTAACTGATTAAAATCTTTTGCTTAGAATGATATGAAAAGAAAGAATACTTAAAGATAGATTTGCGAGAAATACTGCCGGAAAATCTACTTTGAGAACCCATCTAACCTTCTAAGGCAAATATCCCTTAGAACAACCATTTCACCGAAAATAGCTACATCTTGAGCAGAGGGAATAGTGCCATTAGTTCTATTAAGGATTTCATCAGCAATCTTAGATAATTCTTGATATCTCTGCATGAAGGTTCTAGTTCTCCCCTTAGAATCGCGCTCTTTAATATCCTCAAAATCTTTGGAAACTATCTTGTAAGCACTCTCTAAATCTCTAAAAGTTCCTGCTTGTGTGACTTGAAGTAAGAAGTCACTTATTCCATTGTTCTTATCGGATTCAATTGTCATGTGCTTTCACTTGTTCCTCGGGCAGTTTTATTAAAAAAGCTCTAAATGAAGCTTTTTCGAGCACACTCATTGGAAGAATTTCCTTTGAGCATGCTCTTAGAAAACTTTGATATTTCACTATCACCTGTTACATAATTATACATACTTGAACATATAAAAGACTTTCTTTTTAGATTGAAAAGAGAACACTCATTATGATTTATGGCAAATAGCACCAATGTCTTCGACTTCGGCAATCCATTCATCGTCGATTGTAAGGTCGCTTTTTTTGATAAGTTCTTGTAATTCTTCTTGTGTCCAAGTTTTCCTAAGGATTGAAATAACGACTGAAGCATCTTTTGTAGAGATTCTCTTCATCTCCTTAACTGTATTATGAGGTTCCGGTAAATTTTGGAGATGAGTAACTGATATGATGCGTTCAAAAGTACCATCTTTAATTGGAAGATTATCTGAATCTGCTACTATAAAATCAATATCTGGGAATTTCTCATGTGCAATTTTTATCATTTCGTGAGAAATATCAACACCTAAAAGTTGCTTCCCATTTCCATTTACTGACTGTTTAATTAAACCAAGAAAAGTTCCTGTACCACACCCAATATCTATTATTCCAGATGATTCAGAGAAATCAACTCGAGATAAAATTTCTTGATATTTGTGAGCTTGAATTTCGTTGTATCTATTATCATAAATTTCAGCAGATGAATCATATCGTGTAGCAATTGCTTTCTTTTTATCCAATTAATTATCCAGTCCTTTTATAATAGCAAGTTTAAGTTAATAGGCAAGGAGTTTACATTGCCCTTTGTTGACAGTTAGCATTCAAGAATAGCTTCTTTAAAATATTGAACGCTTTATTTTGTTAAGATAATTCTAGCATCGACTGTTAGTATTTTATCTTCATAAGCAAAGATGGGATTAAGATCAATTTCCAAAATATCATCAATATAGTCTATAGTCAATTGAGAGATTTTCATCAAAACATCAACAATGAGTTCTAATTTGACATTTGGTCCTCCCCTAAAACCTTGGAGCATAGGTAAAGCCTTGATTTCATGAATCATTTCTCGAGCATCTTCTGCTTTTATAGGAGCAATTCTAAAAGAAACATCTTTCAAGAGTTCCACAAAAATTCCCCCAAGTCCAAACATAATAGCTGGACCAAAAGTTGGGTCTCGAGTAACTCCAATAATAATCTCTGTTGAAGGTTTAACCATTTTTTCGATAAGAACTCCCCTAATTTCTGCTTTTGAATCGTATTTCTTAGCACTAGCAAGTATTTCTTTGAAAGCTTTTTCTGTATCCTTTTCTGAATTTATGTTTAATTTAACTCCACCAGCGTCAGTTTTATGAATGATTTGTGGTGAGAGAATTTTCATTACAATTGGGAATCCTATTTCATTAGCTACTTTTATTGCTTCCTTACTATTTTTAGCAACTTGAAAATCAGTTGTGATTATACCAATCTCCTTCATCAACTGCTTGGATTCAGGTTCTAATAGAAAGGTTCTATTTTCTTTTCTAGCAGTAGCAATGATTTCCTTCACTTTTTTTGACAATATTCAGCCATCCTTTAATTAATTTACAGACCCACAAATTACTGTATCTTTAAAAAAATTTAGGAAAGTCCCTTCATGCATTGTTTTTTCCCATGCTTAAAGCCTAAAGGATTTTCAACTGACTTTCCCCATGTTTCTTTTGGAGAGCTTAAAAAGAAAGAATATTGATGAAATCATGTTCTCGGATGCCGAACCATGAGATAATGCGGAAGATTCGATTCAGGGATGGTAGTTTCTGCAATCGTT
>DAOVHJ010000038.1 GCA_030671945.1 Candidatus Heimdallarchaeota archaeon | reverse complement strand
GGAGTTTAGAATCATCAGCTTGACTGAAGAGGCATTCCACACAGGTAGTTCCTCTAATAACGGTCATGATATTCCCTGACATTCCACTAACAGCACCAAACAGATAAGGGATATTCTCTTCTAAGCATGCTTTATTTAGTGCAAACCGAGGAGTAAACCTATCTACAGCATCTACAACAAAATCCACAGAATCAGTAGCAGCATGTGCATTTTTCTCTGTTATATTATCATTAATGGCTTCTATTTCTACATCTGGGTTTAGTTCTTCTAAAAACTTCTTAGCAATTGCTGCTTTTGGTTTTCCGATATCATTTTTTCGATATAGTAATTGACGTTGAAGATTCGAGAGTTCAACAACATCTTGATCAATAATGCGTAAGAATTTTACTCCTAAAGCAACAAGTTGTGGAGCGGTTACAGAACCTAATCCACCTGCACCAACTACCGTTACTTTAGCCTTTCTAATTTTATCGACCCCACCAGCTCCTATTGAGGGAATAGCAGCAAAACGGGAATAGCGACTATTAACATAGCTTTCTTTATTCAATTTATTTTGTGCCCTCCAGTAAATGTCTCGCTATATCTTTAACATCCTCATTCTTATAATCATCAATTTCTTCAGAGAAATTATTAATGAATTCAGTGAAAAGCTCTCGAGGGTACCCACGTTGAATATAGTCATTCATTTGTAGAATGGTTTCCAATCGATCCGCTTCCAATACAATCCTCGCTTCTGGAGATTTCTTCGCATGAAATTCTTGAAAGATTTCAAGCAAATAATCTCTAGTTTTTCCTGGAAGATTATCAAAGAGATGTTTTATTGCTTCCATATCTAAATCACTTTTAAATTCATCATATTTCTTGGGTGAATACTTGCGAATTCTTCTATCTAGATCTTGTGAAACACTTTCGGGTAAATCATGAAGTATAGCCATAACAAGAGCTTTCTCAATGTCAATATTCTTTCCCTTCTCTTTTTCTTTTACAGCCAGAATAAGCGTAAGAAGAGTTATCATATAACTATGATCTGCTACACTTTCTGTATCAGTTTTAGAGACTCCTGAATAAATCCAGCCACTTCTAACCATCCGTTTTAATCGAAGTGCTTCTTGGAGAAAAGATAAAATTTCATCTGTCAACGTTGAATCCTCGAAAGTGGTTTGACTAAACCATCTTGTAATAATACCATAAATTTGACAACTAAAATAACTATCGTTAACAAAATAAACTAATCAAATAATGAAAAATAAAAAAAAGTTGGAGAAAATCCAACTAGGTATAGAAAGAGCTCTTTCTTTTTGGTGCGGGTTGTTGGGCATCCATTCCTTGGGTTTGTAGTGCAAGCTCTGCGAGCTTCTTCTTTATTGAATCGGATTGTTCCATAAGAGTATCTACATTGATATCTGTACCTTTGTAAGTATTGACTGTTTTAATAAGAGATGCAGCTCCACCTGGATCAGGTAAATCAGGTCGGGTTCCTACTAAAAATGCAAACCCATCTACAGCACTGATCATGGTTTTATTCAACATTGATCCAGCGAATCCTCTAATAAATCCACTTTTTAGTGGTGGAATATTGAGTTTTTCTGCTTTCTCTTTTATCTCCGGCTCTGCAACCATGTAGACTTGTGATTCATCCTTTGGATCTAAAAATGGAAAACCATCTAAGGCAATAATTTCCTTTGCACCATGTTTTTCAGCCCAATTCATTATTGCTTTTGCAATGTGATAGGCTCCTTCAGGTGTTACTACACTTTCGCCAATGAATACCGCTATTTCAGAATCTTTTTTGCCCATTATTCTGTAAGGATGACGCAAATAACCATCTAAGAAAACTGCAACAGGTGGAATAACGGTTCCTTCTATGAAACCAATTGTATCAAGATTTAATTTTTCACTTATGTGTTGGGCAGCAATAGCTCCTGCTAACCCCATGCCAGGAAAACCTATGATGACTGTTTTGACGTTGATATCTTTTAAGCAAATACATTTAGCAAAATCAGAACCTTCCGCTTCATCAATCATTGATTTGTCATATTTCAATTAGTTGTGCTCCTATTTTTTCTCATAAATAACAAAGACATTTCAGAAGTTCTTATACCTTACGTATAATATAGTAATTAAAATATTAAATGACTACCAATTTTGTTAGTGAAATTTTCAAGATAAACTATACTTTGTAAAGTGGAGGAAAAAAAACAGAGAAGTGTCGGAGGTTGAGTATCGCCCCCGACTTCAATGGGATGAGAATTTATTTGTGTTTTTTAAGAGTCTCAATCATTTTTGAAATGTGTTTGAGGGTTGTTCCACAACATCCGCCAAAGATTTCTACACCTATTTTTCGCATTTCTAACATATCTTTAGCAAATCTTTCGGGATTAATTGGGTATAGATTTTTGCCAGCTACAGTGAGAGGGGCTCCAGCTGTAGGTTGAACAATTACCGGTTTGGTTGCTGCTTTTATTAACTCTTTAGCCAAACCAAGCATCTCAAAACTACCTAAAGTGCAGCCACAACCAACAGCATCTGCTCCGGCTTTTTCGAGAGCCTTAATGCATTCATCTACATTTTTGTCACCAATTGGTGTTCTGTATCCCTCAGCTACTTTATCAAAAGTCATACCAACAAAAATTGGCACATCAGAATTCTCTTTTATAGAAGAAATCGCTGCAAGAGCTTCTTCCAGGTAATACATAGTTTCTATACTGAATAAATCAACGCCGCCTTTCGCTAGTGCTTTCACTTGTTCATCAATTGCCTCTTGGATCATATTGATTGTGTACTCGCCACCATCTTTTTCCAAAAGAACAGCGCTTGGACCAATATTTCCAGCAACATAACCGTTCTTTGGACAAACAGTATTTGCTAATTCAACTTGTCGTAAATTAATAAGCTCGATTTTGTTTTCAAGCTTAGCCCCTAATCCAATTCGATTTGCGCCATAAGTGTTTGTTTGAATAACATCTGACCCAGCATCAAAATATGCTTTATGAATTTCAGTGATTATCTCCGAGAAATATGGTGAGAATCTTTCCGCTGAATCACCAAGAACAATGCCTCTTTCGATCAACTCGGTGCCCATTGCTCCATCAAAGAAGATTACTCGTTCTTTTAATATATCTAGTATTGGTTTTTTCATATAAAATCACCAGGCAAGAATTTCATTAATTAAAATAGATTCCCAAGTAATAATAGGTTGATTTTTTTAAAAAGAGTTCCTCAGAATGATAACTCACAAAAAATCTAAAAACAGCAAAATTGAAACTTCTTATAAAGGAAGATGCTTATCGTGTCAAAAATATCTATTGGAATCGATATTGGTGGTACTTTTACGGATATCATAATCCAAGATAAAGAAACTGGGCTAATCTACAATCAAGTCAAAGTTTCAACAACTCCGAAAAAACCAGAAGTAGCAATCATTAATTCTCTACAAGAACAATTGTCAGATGCAGACAAAGTTAATGTACAACAGTTGTATCATGCAACAACAATCGCTACTAATGCTTTCCTTGGGCAAGTGAATTTAGATTTGCCAAAAACCATTCTTATTACAACAAAAGGTTTCAGAGATGTCCTAGAAATTGGTAGACAAAGAAGAGCTTCCTTGTATGATTTCTTTTTTGAAAGGCCAACCCCAATTGTTCCAAGAAAATATCGATTTGAAATAGATGAACGAATAAATGCACAAGGAGAAATCATTACACCATTAAAACAAAATAATCTCAAAAAAATTAGTGATTTTATAAAAACTGAAGCAATCCAAAGTGTGGCAATATCTTTACTCCATTCTTACAAAAATGCAAAACATGAGCAAAAGGTCAAAGAATACCTCGAGAAAGAGCACAAAGATCTCTACTTGTCTGCAGGGTTTGAAGTGTCTCCTGAACATAGAGAATTTGAACGAACAAGTACAACCACAATTAATTCTGTATTAATGCCATTGGTTTCGAGATATGTAAAATCTTTGACGGATTCCTTCAAGAAAATAGGCATATCAGCACCGATGTTTATCATGCAAAGTAGTGGGGGAGTAAGTAAGTCAGAACAAGTACAACAATTGCCCGTAAGCATAATTGAAAGTGGTCCTTCAGCTGGGGTAGTTGCATCATGTTTCTTAGCGAGTTTTCTAGATTTATCCAAGATAATATCCTTTGATATGGGGGGGACAACTGCCAAAGCAGGAACTGTTGTAAACAAATCAATTACCCTGACCTCTGAATATGAAGTCGGAGGAGATGTTCATAGTGGACGAATAACAAAAGGAAGTGGGTATCCCGCAAGATTCCCATTTATTGATCTCGCAGAGATTTCCTCTGGTGGAGGTTCCATTGCTTGGGTTGACCAAGGGAGTGCTTTGAGAGTTGGACCAATTAGTGCAGGAGCTGATCCTGGTCCTGCTTGCTATGGTCAGAAAGGTGACGATCCAACAATAACAGATGCTAATCTTGTTCTTGGGCGTCTTAACCCCGAAGGATTGCTCAATAAGACATTCAAAATTTATCCTGAATTAGCGGAAAAAAGCATTCTTAAGAAAATTGCAGAACCACTAAAACTAGATGTGATTGAGAGTGCTTTAGGAATAGTAAAGATAGCAAATAACCACATGAGCAGAATATTAAGAATTGTTACAGTTGAAAGAGGCTTGGATCCTCGAGAATTCATTTTAAATGCTTTTGGTGGGGCAGGACCTTTACACGCCTGTGATTTAGCTGAGGAATTAAAAATTAATGAGATAATAATTCCTAATAATCCCGGATTGTTCTCAGCAATGGGGTTACTCTTTACAGATGCAAAGCATACTTATGTGAAATCCATAAGAAAGAATCTTTTTGATATTGACTATTCGGATTTAGAGCAAGCATATCAAGTCCTAGAAAAACAAGGCTCTGTTGTTTTAACAGAAGAGGGATTCAAAACAAAAAGCATAGCTCATAAAAGATTTGTTGACTTACGATATGTAGGTCAAGGATTTGAATTGCTAATTCCTTTAGAAGGAATTGCTCTTCAGAATGAGAATTGCAAAGATCAAATCTTGAAGCGTTTCAATGAAAAACATCACTCCATATATGGCTATATACTCAAGGAAGAAGAAGTTGAAATGGTTAATATAAGGACTAATAGTCTTGGTTTGATCAAAAAACCTCGTTTAGTAAAAATCACAGAAGGAACAACGAAACCCATTGATGATGCTCAACTGGCTACTCGAGAGGTTTATTTTGAAGAATTTAAAGGATTTAAACAAACACCTATTTTTAGCAGAGAAAAACTTCTGGCAAAAAATAAGCTTGTGGGACCAGCAATAATAGAGCAATATGATACTACTACTGTTGTTCACCCGAATTGGAAAGCAAGTGTAGATAGTTATGGATTGATACACTTAACAAGGATGTGAAAATGTGACAATGAACGTTGATGTAATTACTCGAGAAGTTATTCGTGGGGGATTAGAATACATTGCTGAAGAAATGGGTATTATCCTAAGAAATGCGGCCTATAGCACAAATATCAAAGAACGAATGGATCACAGTTGTGCTTTATTTGATCATGAGGGAAGAATGATCGCCCAAGCAGAACACATCCCCGTCCACCTAGGGGCAATGCCAATTGCTGTTAGGAGTATTGAAAAGAAATTCGAGGGAGAGATTTATCCTGGTGATTCGTTTATATTGAATGATCCATATTTAGGAGGAACACATTTACCTGACATTACAATTATCACCCCTATTTTCTTCAAAGATGTTCTTGCAGGTTATTCTGTGAGTAGAGCACATCACGATGATATTGGTGGTATGGCTCCTGGATCTATGCCAGGAAATGCAACAGAAATATTCCAAGAAGGACTAAGAATTCCCCCTATTAAATTAGTCTCAAAAGGAGAGATAAGCAAAGACATCTTGAATCTTATCATGACCAATTCTCGAACTCCTAAGATTAGAAAAGGGGACCTAATGGCTCAATTATCCTCAAATTGGACTGGTGAGAAAAGACTTCAAGAATTGATTGCCCAAAAAGGGATGAAAACATACAAACTAGCAGTAGATGATATACTCAATTACTCAGAAAGAAGATTTCTATCTATTTTGAGTGGCTTTCCTGAATGCGAAGCTGTAGGGAAGGACTACATGGATGGAGATGGAATTGTAGATGACCTTGTAGAATTATTTGTTAATGTAAAGATGACAAAAAAGCATGTTACTTTTGATTTTACTGGCACTTCAGAACAAGTAAAGGGTGCAATTAACTGCCCTTATGCAGTAACTCTTTCAGGCTCCTACTATGTTTTACGAGCAATAACTGATCCAACGATCCCTGCTAACGAAGGTTTATACAGACATCTGTCGGTTATCGTTCCCGAAGGAACCATTCTTAATGCTCGTTCACCTGCTGCAGTTGTGGGTGGAAACGTTGAAACTTCACAAAGAATTGTTGATACTTTGTTGAAAGCGTTTTCAAAGATATTGCCAGATAGAATTCCAGCAGCTTCTCAAGGAACAATGAACAATCTCATAATTGGTGGAACAGATCGCTCAGGAAGACCGTTTACATTTTACGAGACAATTGGTGGAGGAGCGGGAGGTCGTCCAACAAAGGATGGAATAGATGGCATTCACTCTCATATGACAAATACTATGAATACTCCTATAGAAGAAATAGAAGTCAGATATCCCTTGGTTGTTGAAAAGTATGCTTTAAGAGAAGATAGTTGTGGAAACGGTCGATTTCGTGGTGGTTTAGGAATTATACGACAATTCAGAACCAAAGTACCTGTTGTAGTTAGTGTACTGGGTGAAAGACAGAAAACTGCTCCCTGGGGGCTAGCCGGAGGAGAAGACGGAAAGAAAGGAATCTATTCTGTCATTAAAAGTGATGGCAAAAAAATAATCTTGCCAGGTAAAACAACCACAACAGTGAACGCAGAAGAAATAATCGTAATAGAAACTCCTGGTGGTGGAGCCTGGGGCGAATGGAAAAAAAGAACTGAAAAAAGTAAAGAAGAAGACAAAAGTAATGGAAAGGTGAAAGAGGTTTAAAGTCTCGGGACAAATTTTATTAAGCTAAAAAACCATTATTTCGTCGAAAAGTACCAAAACAGAAGATTTATTTGAGAAAAATGGTCAAAATTCTGTGAGTATATTCAATGTACTCGATGTTTTGTACCTGGAGCTACCAATAGTGAAATCCGATTTAAATAGAGAGAGTGATTTCAAGACTCATCCTATTTTGGAAAAGATACTCACTTCTAGTGGATGGTACAAGACTTTAGTTGACACTATGCCTGAAGGAATTGTAGCCTCTGATATGAATTTCAATATAATTTATGTCAATCCAAAAATCTGTAAAATGCTAGGATATACAGAAGAAGAATTACTTGGTACGAATTCCATTGATATAGTTATGGAGTCAGATCGTGCACGAGTAACTCGAGAATCAACAAAAAGAATTACCGAAAAGAAAACATCACAATATGAAATTTCTTTCAGATCAAAATTAGGTTCAAAAATTCCAGTTCTAATTAGTGGTACACCAATATTAGGCCCTGATGGGGAATCTATTGGAACTTATGCTATTATAACTGACATTAGTGATCGGAAACTAGTTGAAAGAGAATTGCGAAACAAAAACGTAGAATTGCAAACACTCTATAATAATCTCCTTGAACTTTATGAGCAACTCGCTTCTATAATTGCTGATACAACTACCATTTATACAGAAATTTACCTGTTCACTTCTAAAGACTGTGTGTACTGTGCACCAGCAGAGGAAGTACTCCAAGAAGTATTAGCATCCTATGGTGGAAAAATTACTTATCGAAAAGTGGATATTGACGAGGAACCTGAACTAGCAGAAAAATACGATATAATGTCATTACCAACAATAGCAATCGGAGATGAGCAATTAACTTCTGTTCCAGACATGTATAAACTACATTCAGCACTTTTTAGTGCCCTAGTTCCTGAAGAGAAATTCAGAAAAACAAGACAAGAGTTAGATAATATTATAGAAAATTCTCCAATCGCAATTTTAACAATTAATTCTAAAGGCATTATGACTGGTTTGAATCCTTTAGTTGAAATTATGGCTGATAAGAAAAGAAAAGAGCTTGTAGGTATTAACATCATAAAAGACAAGAAAGACAAGCAAAAAGCTGCTTTTCCAGCATCCCTGATTAAATTATTCAAAAAGGGTTTATCCGGCGAGAAAGTTGATGTTAATCGATTAAAGATAAAAAACGTAGACAAAAAATTCCCTCAGCCGTTCACAATTATAAGTTTGAAAGTCGTTCCTATGGCTAATAAGGAAGGAGAAATCACAGAGATTCTAGCTTTGTGTGAAGATGTAACAATGCTTGCACTACAAGAAGAAGAGCTAACAACCTCTTATATAAAATTAGAAGAGCTAAATGAAAAACTCCAGGAAGTAAATAGAGAGCGCTCAAATTTCATGGAGGTAACCTCAACAGGATTGTTAGATCCACTAAGAAGTTCAAAAGAACTATTAGATCAAATACTTTCTGGACAACTAGGAGAACTCGGTGAGGAAGTATTTGGAACAATTGAATACTTGAGAAACAATCTCGCAAACGTTTCACGAAGTATTCTCGATATCATGGATCATTCCACATTAGAAACACAAGGATACACACTGAAACACAAACAGTACCAACTAAGAGACATTGTATCTGATACACTTACTGCTGTTGGATCTGTAATAATAGATAAGGGATTCATTGTTTCACACGATATTCCAGAGAAATTAAGTGCCTGGTGTGACAAAGAACAAGTTGTGAGAATAATTAAGAATCTAGTACTTAATGCGATTAAATTCACAGAAAAAGATAGTAATATTCGAATTATTGCTAAGAATCTCAAGAAAGATTTCATAGAAATTTCAGTGATTGATAACGGATTAGGAATATACAAGAAAGATTTGGATCGAATTTTTGATCAATATGTAAAAGTAGATCCGAAAAGCCCTGGCTCTGGTTTAGGTTTAGCTGTAGTGAAAAGCCTTGTAGAAGCTCACGGGGGAACAGTATTAGCTGAATCAGAAGGAAAAAACAAAGGGTCGACTTTTAGATTTACTTTGCCAAAAAACAAGAAGATTCATGAGAGAATCATGAAAACAAAATAAATTGATAATAGAAAACATTTTTTCTCAAAATAAAGTAAAGAAAAAAGCAGTAAGTAAACTGCTAATTTCCATTTCTAAGTTTTTACCGCATCCACTGTGAAACTTTCATCCCGGACCAACGTTTGATTTCGCCTGCTTTCATAGCTTTGAAATCCGGAATCAGCCGGAGTAAAAGCACAATGACACATCCAAATCCATGAACCATAACACCCCAATCACTCCAGTAATCATTTGGAATTCCATTTGCATGCCCGAAAATAAAGAAGAACATTCCTAGAAGAGCAGCGGATATGGTTGCACTTAATCCTCCAAGATAGCTGTATCTGATAATAATTAGGAATAATGGAAGACTTAACCACCAAACTAGGATCCCGTAGGGATTAAGCACAATTAGTGCTCCTGAAAAAACAGCGAATCCTTTTCCTCCTTTGAATCCCAACCAAGGCATCCATAAATGTCCTGCAAATGCTCCTATACCCGCAAGAGCAGCACAAAAGATTGACATATCACTATCTAATGCATTTGCGACTGGTAGTAGAGTTAAATAAAATCGAACCAGAAACGCAGCTAAAAATCCTTTAGTAACATCAAGAGAAGCAGTTAGAATTGCCCAGAAATAACCAGCCGTTCGAACAGTATTTCTTGTACTAACAGATTTTGAACCTTCTTCTCGAACATCTTTTCCTGTAACTAGTTTTACAATTATCCACGCAAAAGGAATAGAACCCAATAGATATCCAATTATGGGAGCAAGAAAATATTGATACATTGTTATCTCCTGTTTAAATTCAATAAACTAATAACATTACAACATAGGAATTTAAAATTTTGTTGCTTAAAAACAGCATTCTAGGGTAAATTTAATTCTTGGCAAAAACTAAAAAAGCAATAAATACTAACAAACCTAACAGTCATTGAAGTGAGAGAAATGTCTACACTAAAAGAAGATGCAAAAGATGTCGGTTTAGCATTGGTTTTCGATCTCATGCTAATAGCTATAATACTCTGTTGGGTTTTAGCCGTTGTTCTAGCACTTCTTGAAGTAACACTCTGGATTGTTTTTGGAGTTTTTCTCCTTGGTTGTGGATTCTTCTATGTAGTTATCTATTTCACCAGAAAAAGTAAAGAAGAAGAAGAAAAACAAAAGATAGAAGAAGAAAATGTCAAAGAAGATCAATCAGAAATTTTTGACTGATCACTTTTTTAGCTGTTTCTATCAAATTTATTCCATAACAAGAGCAATTTGCCGATACCATCTGTATTTTAAAAATACTCTCTAATTAGTTAATTAATTGAAAAAGTATACAAGCTATTTTAGTGGAATTGCCAATAGCAAAATGAATGTAAAAATCTCAAATAAACGGAGTAAAAAAAGCAAATGTTGGAACGTGATCTTGGTGACCTTGCAAGTCAAGAGGTTTTAAGAGAAGCTGTGGAAGCGTTCAATAAAATCAAAACAGCTGACCAAGATCGATTTCTAGAACGCACAGTGGTAGTTCCCGACGATGAGATAAAAGATATCGTTAAAGAATTTGAAATACAAGAGGAAATAGCAAAAGCAGTTTTTGTCCTCGAATATGAATATGACATCCCAAGAAAATTATCTGCAAATTACTTTAAAAACGAGATAAGCCGATTAAAGGAAGCAAAATATGAATTACCTGACATTTATTCATTTCTAATACGATTCTCTATGGAAGAAGGATTTTGGATAAAATACGCTTCCAATGATTTTCCAAAGAAATTATTGAAAAGAGTAACAAAACTCATCACTTTAGATCGATCTCTTTTCGGCAATTTAGCAGGAGAAAAGGAAGATTCCGCTCTCTATATTATTGAAAGAGCCTATATCACAGCAGAAGCAATCAAACCAATGTTGTTCTCCTGGGTGCAAGACCATAAAAGAGCTAATTTCTATGATGCTGCTGTAAGTATCATTTGCTATATGCGTCAAAAAGCTCGAGAGAAAGGGGAAGTAATAATTGAAGAGCTATGTAACAGATTTGGTGCAAATATAGACTCAATTGAATTCATTCTTTCAGAACTGGAAAGTAAAGGGTGGGCAAATAAAGCAATACAAGAATATGAAACGATTAAAAAACATCTCAAAATCAGTAACAAAGATAGAACACAAATGAATTGGCGTATTGCTTCCGAATTAATTCTAGAAAACAGACTCATCATGGAATATGAAGCATTGGATTTGAAAACGGGAATCGATTATTCAATGAAGTCTGTAAATGGAGAAAAGAAAGAGGGTAGTTCAAGAATCGCAACGAAAAAAGATGCTATAACAGATGATAAAGTTGCACTCACAATAACAAATGTTGAAGGTTTATCGGTCGACAAGGTACAAACTACAATACGTGAACTAGTGAGAGAGAACTTCGATATCGCGACTAAAACACATAAACAGAAACCCTCCTATTTTGCAAAGGAGTTTTACGAGAGAATATTGAATGAATTTGGAATCACACAGATGAATGTCGCAAAACTGATGAAGAAATTTGATGTCCAAATGATGTATAGATTATCACCTGCAGGAACAGAAGAATATCCTGGTCTAAGTGTAGATGAAAAGGTACTAAGACTGTTAGAAGAAACAATTATGGATATCTATTCTACTCGAGAGGATTTAAGAGTAGAAATAGGGAAAATCATTGAAAAAGACCCTGCTTTGGCTGTTAAGGTGGAAAACGCTTTAGCTAAAGAAAAGGATTCACAGAAATTAACCGCTGAAGTAACTATGAGACAAAAACTAAAAGAGGCTTCTGAGAAGGATTTGTGGATAATAGTTCGTGATGAATACCTGAAAGAATTGTTTGATAATCCAGAGGAACTTGTAGCAGGAGCAAAATTGTTGAAGAAATTATCTTTAGAATTAGGTTTGCTTTTGACAGAAAGTGAATCCACCACACTATTAGTCGCAGAATTAGGGAAACTTGGTTTGAAAGCGTCAGATAATAATAAAGAGGATATAGATAAAAACATCTGTAAAATTATATTTACTCGATTAAAAGATCAAAGAGAATTCCTCTAAGGAAAAGCACTTTCTAATCTGATTTAAAAATTGAGAACGCGTTATTTTTTTTTGACTGAGAATGTTCTTTCTTAGTCGGAGCTTTGAGAACGTATTCTTTCTTGTGATCACGCTCTGTATAAGCTCTTTGTAATTTCTCAGCCCAATAGTCCAATTCAACTGGCATGTGTACGCGCTCCTCTGAATATACTACTTATAG
>DAOVHJ010000068.1 GCA_030671945.1 Candidatus Heimdallarchaeota archaeon | reverse complement strand
CTCGTTTTTCCTTAGCTTTTCCGAATTTGGCAAATAAACTAGTGGATAAATTCTTGCCAGAAACTAGACCTTTTGATAATGTGAAAATCTCTAGTGAAAAGCCATCTGAAATGGAACACAGCTTGATTAGTTATTGTGGTTGCTCATTCACTGATTGTATGATTTTTCCTAGGAATTTCTGGAAATATGTAAGTTATGCTACCTTAGATGTTTCTCCTAGAAATAGAAAGAAATGGCTAAAATGGTACTTATTCAACATGAAAAAAATAACTTACAAAGAAAAAGGAAAAAAACTGATTCTAAAAAATCCAAGTAATACTGGGAGAATAAAGACATTGTTGGAATTCTTTCCTAATGCAAAGTTCATCCATCTACATCGTAATCCCTACTACACTTATGCTTCTTCAATTAATCTCCATATAAAAACAAGAGAAGTTTTCTCGTTACAAAAATGGGATGACGGAGAAATAAAAGAATTAATCTTAAAATTGTATCAGAAAATTTATGAAAAATATTCAATGGATATCTCCTTGATTCCAAAGGAGAATTTCATTGACATATCTTATGAAGAATTCTTAGAAAATCCACTTTCAACTATTGAGAAGATACATCGAAAATTGAAATTAAAAGGTTTTATGGAATATAAACAGGATTTTCAAGACTTTATTCAAGAGCAGGAAGACTACAAACCAAATGTTCATCAGATAACAGATGAACTTATCAAAGAAGTCAACGCCAATTGTCATTATGCTTTCGAGATATTTGGTTATAAGAAAGAAAAATAAAAACTAAATGGTAGCGCGGGGTGGATTCGAACCACCGATCCCAGGGTTATGAGCCCTGTGGGCACAACCTAGCTACCCCACCGCGCTCTCGTTAGGGGTTTCTTATCAATTTCTTTGAGTCGTTATTTATAAGGTTTAGCTTTAATTTATTTCAACATAATTTTTCTTTTTTTGTGAAAAATCTTCTAGCTCATTATTGAGATTTGAAATCTTGTTCATACAAAAAAAGCTCTATTTGTTGTTCCCCTCTGGGAATAATTCCACTTCTTCATCAGAAATGAATATTGATACTAATTCTCTTGGTATTAATTCGAAATAAATGTTTTTCACTGTGAGTTTTTCTATTGTTGATTCATAGATTTCTTCAATGGGTTTATCTGTAATTAATTCCTTGAGGTTTTCCGGAGCTGTTGTTGCGAATTTGTTTGTGGATGCTGCTACTACGAAAGGTTTCTGATAGTATTTGGCTATTAAGGCTAATTGAAATGAACCAATTTTATTAAGAATTGATCCATCAGGTAAAATTGTATCAGCACCAATAACTATCATGTCTGCATCTTTTGCATAGTATCCTGCTGCTGCGTCAGCGATTAGTCTTACTTTAAATCCAAGTTCAGCTAATCTTTTCGCTAAGATTATTCCTTCTCTCTTCGGTCTTGATTCTAAGACATATACTCGTTTATCAATGGTATTTGTTGCTAATTGCTTAAATGCATCTAGAATTGTTGTGCTATAAGAAATCGTCATTATTGTCTGGGCATTCATCAAGATTTTCATGAGATTCGTACTTGTGATTTTTTCTTTAAACATGATTCTCTCGTATATTACATCTATTAAATCCAAGTAATCGATTTTCTTTTTTATCCTGTGAGATTTCCCATCTTTGAGTAATTTAATTGCTATTCTTATGGAAGCCATTTCAGGATGGATAGTTTCTAATTCTTCAATTAAGGCATTGAAATCTTTTACACCAGTCTCTTCTGTTCTCTCGACTTCTTTTCTAATTGCCTTTAGTATTTCAATTGTAAGATATACAGCTCCATGGATAGTGTCTATTTTTATTTTCTCAATATCCCTTTGGAATTCCTTTGAAAGCATAATACTCACAAATCATTTCTTTAGTTTATACTTTTCCCTATGACGTATATTTCTTCTAACCATTTTATTCTTTGCTCATGACTCACAAAATTGACTCGGTACATTGCTTTATGCTGCCAATCCTCTAATCCACAATACTTCCAAGTATAAAAAATGCTTTTAGAAGTTACTTCATTATATAGTTCTTTCTCCATTTCTTCTGTTGCATCAAAAGTTTGGATCAAAATACCTTTCTTATTAAGTAGTTTGGGATCTGGTTTATCATCTTCATAAGTAAAAGCAAATCCTTCTGATAAAATACGATCAAAGTATCCCTTCAAAATTGCTGGTACACCGAACCACCAAGTAGGATGAATTATTATTATGACATTTGCCCATTTAATATCATGCTGGTATTTTACTATCGTTTTGTAACCAGAAAGTGTTTTTGGGTCACCAATTAATTCAACTTTTGATAATTTAGGATTAAAATTACTGTAATATAAATCATGAATTCTGATAGTATTATTATTAATTTTCAAACCAGCAATTAAATTATCTTTAATAGCAGAACAGAAGCTTTTTTCATTTGGGTGTGCGTAGATGATTAAGATATTCATAGTAAATCTATTATGTATTCTGAAATTAAAATACTATTATAGAATCATATGTAAAATTAAATTTAAATAAAAAAAAGAAGATTTCGTGAAATGCTATTTGTGAACTAATTCTTCCCAGCCAGTAAGGTTTAAATGTAATCCGAGTTTTTCTTCATCCATTCCAATAGCTAATCCAATATATTGTGATAAGAACATGGCAGGTAATTTTACATCCTTACCAATTACTCTTCCAGCAACATCTTGCCCTGCACCCAATTGTTTATGACAGAATGGACAAACATTTGCAATGCTGTTATAACCTCTTTGTTTTATTATGTGGATTTTCTCACCAGACACTGTAAGTGCATTTTCAGCATCCACACCAATAATTGTTGCTGCACAGCAATCAAGTAATTCAGGATAAGACGGAGATTCTACACCAAGAACTTCTAAAATTTCTTGCATTTTTGTTGGATTTTCAGCATCATCTGGACGCTGGAATGAAGTAGGTCTAATGATATGACAACCATAATGACATGCAGTTTTAAAACCAGTAAGCTTCTTTTTCACATTCTTCTTTATTTTTTCAAGACCAACATCTTCATACAAGATAGTTAGTATATTTCGTATAGGTAATGGAAAATCAAAATGTAGTCCTTCTTCTGCTAAAGCTTCATTTATTTTTTTGCGTAAATCAGAATGATGTTCTAATTCATGCATAAGTTCGCTTAGAGCCAAATCACAACCATTGCAAACAGTAGCTATTGCATCAAATCCTTGAGCTATCGCTAAGGCATGGACTCTCGCAGAAAGAAATGCCCACATCTCATATTTTGTGCTTTTGATTGGTGTTCCACAACAACTTTGATCATCAATGTCTTGAAAATCAATACCAAAGTGCTTTAGAATAGCTCTTGCACTGATTTCATTCTCATAAGTATCAGTTTGAGTAGTGCATCCAGTAAAGAAACCGTACTTCATTTCTCTTCCTCCTTTGGTTTAATCGCAAGAACTTCATCAGCACCAATTATCTTCAGTGCTTTTTGGAATTTTTCTATATCTTTTATACCTCTCGGAGGTAAACCTAAATCATCTCGAGTTAGAAAATCAAAATCTGTTGTCGGAACTTCTCTTGGTTGAGCAATCGCTCCTTTTTCTTTGATTGCTCGAATCATTCCTGTAAATGCTTTTGGTGGTGCAATCCCTCTACTTATTGCGATATTTGCTAGAGAACTAATTATTTGTGAAGGTGCTGTCTTCATAGGACATCGAGTTTCACATTTAATGCAATGAAAGCAATACCATAGAATTCCTGATTCTAGAATATCATCTACTAAACCAAAGATAGATGCTACCATGAATTTATGTGGAGCAAATTTTGGATAAAGCTTAGTTGCTGGACAACCATTTGTGCATTTTAAACAAGTATAACAATCTTCAGGTGTTAAATCTATATATCTTGCTCTGATTTGTTCTATAATCATTTTATCCCTTGAATCAAATTCTACAATTTCCATTCTTATTTATCCTCCTTACTTTTTGATAGAGGACTTGGACCAAGCTCCTTTAGCAATGATACCATATCATCTATTGTTTCAGCAAACTTATTTCCTTCACCAGCAGAAATAAATTCCAGACGAAGACGTTTTTTGTTAATTCCAAAAGTTTCCAATAGTGGTTCCAATAGAGCTACTCTTTTAATTGTTTTATAATTCTGAGAGACATAGTGGCAGTTTCCAGGATGGCACGCAGCTATAAGCACACCATCGACTCCAGTCATAAAGGCACTAATTACAAACTCAGGATCGACACGACTTGAACACATAGTACGAATAATCCTAACATTTGTAGGATATTTTACTCTGTAAAGACCAGCTAAGTCTGCACCTGCATAAGAGCACCAATTGCAACAAAAGCCAATTAATCTTGGTTCGAATAGTTAATTTTGTTTTTCTAATTCGATTTTATTTGTTTTGGTTTCAATTTTAGATCTAGACATTTTCTTCTCCTACTTTAACTTTGGTCAGAAGTTGATGGATCCTCGAAAGCACTATCAATCATTGTCATAATCTGCTCATCTGTATAATGCTTTGTTGTAATTGCCTTTGATGGACAAGCAACTGCACAAGCTCCACATCCTTCACAAAGGATTTCATTTAGTGATGATTTCAGAATCCCATCTTCATTCTCTTTAAGAGAATATGAACCGAAAACACAGGTGGATACACAAACACCACAACCAACACATAGATCACTATTATGATTTGCGATGATTGAGTCTCCCACAATTCTTTTATCATGGATTAACTTTGAAGCAAAAAGAGCAGAAGCTAATCCTTGGGCAATTGCATCTGATATATTAATTGGTCCCCGACAAGCTCCAGCAATATATTTTCCAGTGGAAGATGTCTCTATTGGTCCATATTTTATGTGTTTCTCAATGAAGAATCCGTCAGAGTCTACATCCATACCGAAAATCTCTGCCTGTTCTCTCGCATCTTCTTGAGGTTCCATTGCTGTTTGTAAAACAACGATATCTGGTCGATAACGAATAGTTTTTTCTAGATCGCTATTGTAGACATCAAAATACATTTGATCATTTACATCCTTAGTTATCTCACTTGGATGACCTTTGACGGTTTGAACTCCCATTGATCTAGTCTTATTATAGAGCTCTTCATATCCTTTCCCAAAAGTTCTGATGTCTTTATAGAATAGTATTACTTCTATATCTTTACCATATTTATTCTTCATTAGGTAAGCATGCTTGATTGATGCAATACAACAGTATTGTGAGCAGTATTCATAGTAATTCTTATCTCGACTTCCGACACAGAGTATAAAAGCAATTGTTTTTGGTTTCTCACGAGTGGAGGGAACTTCTAATTTTCCTTTAGTTGGTCCAGCAAAATTAGTCATACGTGCAAGATCCATTCCAGTAATTATGTCTGGATACTCAGGATCTTTATAATGATAGCTAGCTATGATACTTGGGTCAAAAGGTCTGAATCCAGTGGCAAAAATCATTGCTCCAACTTTTTCTGTTTGAGAAGTAATTTTTTGACTTAAATCAATCGCATTGGGATCACAAACTTTTACACATTCTCCACACATGCCACAATTCGCACAATAAAGACATCTGCTTGCTTCTTTCTTTGCATTTTCTTTTGTGTATGTTTTGATTACCTCTATTTTTGGATTTTTCAATCTTTTATCCTTTGGTTCTAGTGTTAAAGGAATCCTATTAACATTATTTGCTCTTTCAATAGGTATTTCTTCTACAACATTTTCATATCTAGTCCAAGGTTTGTGTAGTCTTGATTTTTTCCTGATGGCTTCTACTTTTTGTCTACCAGCCCACATATCTTCTTCTCTAAGAAATCTATGTACTGATTCTGCAGCTCTTTTTCCTGAAGCTATAGATTCTATTACAGTTAGTGTTTTATAATAAAATTCACCACAGTAGAAGATATTTGGATGAAGTTTTGACTGTAGAGTTATTGGATCTGAAATCATTTGCCCTTCTTCATTCACCATATCTATTGGAAATATTTCTCTATCGATATATTGTCCTGTTGCTAGTATGATGTTATTACACTCTATAACCGATTCAGTACCTTCTTTGAATTCTGGGGCAAAATTACCTTCTTGATCAAAAATAGAGAGACAATTAAGAGTCTCTATCCTATCTGCTTTTCCATTTTTTCCAAGAATTCTTTTTACACCAAGACGAGTATCAATTGTAATACCCTCTTCTAATGCACCTTCAATTTCTTCTTTATTTGCTTGTAATTCTTTTTTGGTTTCCATACATAAAATTGAAACATTTTCTGCACCATAGCGTCTTGCTACACGAGCACAATCAAAGGCTTCATCGCTCCCTCCAACAACAATCACATTTTTATCTTTGATAGTTTTGATTTTACCTGCTAGAATTGCCTGTAAGAATTCATTGCCATTTTGTACTCCCTTAAGTTCTTCGCCCTCAATTTCAAGTTTCTTTCTACCAACTGATCGTGCAGCAATTATAACAGCATCAAAACGTTTGGTTCTCAACAATCCTTTCTTAGTCAAATCATCTATGGTTGTATGTTCGTCGTGTCCAATCTTTACTCCTGTTTTAAGTTCTACTCCCATATCCAAAATCATTTGTATTTCCAAGTCAAGAATTTCTTTTGGTAAAAGATAATCAGGAATAGAATATTGTAACAATCCACCAGCTTTTTCTTCTCCTTCAAAGATTGTAACCTTATAACCTCTTCTCGCTAAATCCCAAGCTGCTGTTAAACCAGCTAAACCTCCACCTACAATCGCAATTTTTTCTTTGTGTTTCTTTGGAATTGGATCAACTTTTGGTTTTCCTTTCATTAATTCATACACATAATCCGTTACGAATCTTTCTAATGGTTTTATTGCTACTGGATCATCTACTATTCCACGACCACAGTCCACTTCACAATTCGCTGCACAAATTCTTCCACAGACAGCTGGAAATGGATTCTCTTCTCTGATTAAATCCAATGCTTCTTTGTACTTCTCTTTTTCTACAAGATTAACGAATCCTTGTATATGTATATCCGCTGGACAACCATCTCTACAAGGAGGTATTCCCTTTACGTCAATAGTATAGCATTGTGGCACAGCTTGTGGGAATGGTATGTGTATCGCTTTGTGCATTCTAAGACCTTCATCGAATGTACTTGGTATAATCGAAGGACAAACTTCTGCACAATCACCACATGCATTACATTTAGTAAGATCTACATAACGTGGTTGATTCACAATTTCAACTTCAAAATTGCCAACATATCCAGAGATGCTTTTAATTTCTGAATGTGTCATCAGAGTTATTTTTGGATGATTACCTACTATTGCCATTTTTGGTGTTAAAATGCATGTTGAACAAGCAGCGAAACATGTTGGAAATGCTGTGCATGTTGGAAATGCTTTATCCAACTGAGCCATTCGTCCACCAATAGTTGGTTCCTTTTCTACAAGAATTGTTTCTATTCCAGAATCACCAATAGCTAATGCTGCATTTATACCTGTAATACCTCCACCTACAACTAATACTTTTGGAAAAACTGAATCAATGTTTTCCTCTAAAGGTTCTAGCAAAGCTACTCGTTTAATTGCCATTCTTAAAAGATCTTTAGCCTTTTTTGTAGCTTTTTCTCGATTTTCGGAAACCCAACTTACTTGTTCTCTAATGTTTGCCATTTCAATCATGAATCTATTAAGTCCTGCAGCTTCCACAGTATTTCTGAAAGTCTCTTCAAATAATTTAGGACTACAAGCAGCAATTACTATCCTGTCTAAATTGTGGTTCTTTATGTCATCTTCGATGCTTTGTTGACTAGGTTCAGAACAGGTATATTTCTGAATCTCAACATGTTTTACAAATGAAAGGGTTTTCGCATATTCAGCTAGCTCATTATTATCGACTATGGATGCAATGTTTGTTCCACAATCACATATATACACACCTATTCTATTATTTCCACTCATGAAAAAACGCCTGCTTTTTTAATTTTTCATTTAATGAAATCTCCATATATATTATGGACTTGTTTATATAAAGTATATTGTCATAAATTAATATAGTCAATGAACTAAAAAAAATTCCTATTTAGTTTATTATAATCAAAATATAAACAGAGAAATGTGGATAGATAAAGAAAAAAAAAGGAAATAATTTTATTAAAATCCTATAATTCAGCTTTAACAAAGCTTATCATAAATCAGAAATTGTGAATAACATTAAAAAAGGAATGCTAACAAATCTCAATTGAGGAATAAAAAAAATGACCAAATATGTTTGTCATCGTTGTGGTAAAGTCGTAACTCCTGAACAGCTAAACTTAATGCCAGGATCTAAATGTCCGGACTGTGGTCACAGAATTCTATTGAAAACTAGACCACCCATCATTAAGAAATTAAAAGCTAAATAACTTTTCATTTTTATAAAAAATTGAAAGAACAGATTTACTCTGTACTTTCTTTTAATAGATCTTCTAATTCTTTGAGTTCATATTCTCCTGTTAGCAGCAATACAATTGCATCTGAGAGTTCTTCTTGAGGTACTCTTATTTGTTCCATTGTGTCTCTGTCTCTAATTGTTACTGTATCGTCTTGTAAGGTATCATAATCAATTGTTACGCAATAGGGTGTTCCGATTTCATCTGATCGAGCGTATCTCTTTCCGATTTTCCCGGTATTATCAAATATGGTATCCAATCCTTCAGATTTTAGTTCTTCGAATATCTCAAGAGCTTTCTCATCTAACCCATCTTTTTTCATTAATGGACTTACTTGAACATCATATGGGGCAATTGTTGATGGAAATTGGAACCAAGTCCATTCTCTATCATCGGTTTCTCGATAGCAACTTTCAAGAACACAGTACATTGTTCTCCCAACACCAATGGATGGTTCAATAACAAACGGAATAACATTTCCTTCTGTATGTTGAATACTCATCTTGGTTTTACTTGCTTTCTCATGACTTATCAAGTCGTGTTGTTGTCTGAATGCATTTCCTACAACTTCTGTCCACCCAATAGAGAGTTTCACCTCGAGATCAAAGTTCCCTCCACTATAATGTGGGGTTTCTTTGGGCAACATATGTCTGAAACGAATCAATTCAGGATTCACGCCGACTTCTTCAAAGAGAATTTTTTCTTTTACTAAATAATAAGCCATAGCAGCATTTGGTAGAATTTTCTTCTTCACTGCATCCGCTGCGGAAATCAAAGTTGGTTCTTCTATTCCTTTTGCTTGTTGTTCTCGAGTGAGGATTGGTAAAAGCTCGTCTGCTAACTCTTCAAATCTTGGAGGATCATCTAATTGCTCTTCAGCAAAAAAGACTTCTAATTCCATTTGCTTGAATTCTCTAACGCGTATTATGAACTGTCTTGGAGAAATTTCATTGCGATACACTTTCCCAACTTGAGCAACTCCAAAAGGTAGTTTTGCTCTCATAGCATGAGAAATTCGTTTGAAACTTGTGAAAATATTCTGAGCAGTTTCCGGTCGAAGATAGGCAACATTTCCAGACACAGAACCCACCTCTGTTTTCAACATTAAATTAAACTCTCGTGCATTCATGAATTCTCCCTCACAACTTGGACACTTGAGCTTGTTCTTACTAATGATTTTATCAAGTTCTTCTGGAGACAACCCATCTGCATTCTGCTCGAGTTTATCCTCGATTATCTTATCTGCTCTAAACATAGACTTACAAGACTTGCATTGAACAAGTGGATCATTAAATTTCGCTAAGTGACCTGAGGCTTCAAAGACTTTTTCCGG
>DAOVHJ010000308.1 GCA_030671945.1 Candidatus Heimdallarchaeota archaeon | reverse complement strand
ATGAAGCAGTTGATAATGGACAACTCAAGCCAGATGACATTTATGCTTACAATGATAAGAAGTATGGAACTTCACCATATACAGCAAAGGAGTTATTTGATAAGGTCTTAGAAGCAGAGGATCTTATAAATTCACCAGTTCTCAATCCTGGAAGATATGTTCGATTAGTAGGAAAATTCGTCAAACAAAAGAAATGGCGAGTTATTTGGAAGAACATACTTCAATTACCTAAAATAATTCAAGGATTATTATTGGAGCACCCTTACGATATTGTTATCGAAGATGAATTGAATGCTTAATTCTTATAGTCCATTCATTTTTCTTGGAATAGTTTTTAATTGGAAGTAAATGATATTATTTTTGTTTATCACAAGAATGAGGATTTTCTATGGAAGAAGGTAAACTCCCTCTTGATTTATTGGACAAGATACTTGATGACATCGAAAAATTGCCGGATAGTATTATCCAAGGTCCACAAGTAGGTGCAGATGTTGCAGTAATCGATTATCATAAAGCAATAAAACAAACACAGGCTTTTTACCAAAGCAAAGAAAAGGTCTTTCTTGTATACAAAACGGATCCTATTACTTTTCCGACACCAAATCCTGGAAAATATGCTGTTATTGTTAATGCAAATGATGTAGTTACAAGTGGAGCTATTCCTTTTGGTTTTAATGCCACAATCATTCTTCCTATTGGAAGTTCAACAAAAGATGTTTTTAACATCCAGCATGGAATTCAACAAGAATGTAAGAAAAACAATATCATTATACTTGGTGGTCATACCGAATTCTCCTCTTCTGTTTTTACACCGATTATATCCGGAGCTATGCTTGGTTTTGTTCCCAAAGATTACTATGTTCCTAGAGAGATTAATGAGGGAGATGTTATGTTTTGTGTTGGTTGGTGTGCAAAGGAAGGAGCAGGAATAATCGCAAATGAAGGGTTTAAAGAACTCAGTAAGCACATGGGTAAGTCATTATTAGATATATTAATCAAACTTGGGAAAGATATTTCCGTAGTTAATGTTGCACTGAAAATTAATAGGAAAAACCAACCAGGACTCATGCATGATGCTACAGAAGGCGGGGTACTAGGAGCTGTTTATGAAACAATAGCTCCCTCAGATTTTGGTATAAAGCTTCATTCAGAAAAATTCCCATTGACAAATGAAACAACAAAGGTTTGTAAATTATTAGAGGTTGATCCACTAAAAGTAATATCTTCTGGAACATTACTAGTTATAACTTCTGAATCAAAAGCCAAGAAAATCAAAAAGGAATCCACTAAAGAAATCCCAATAAAAATTATTGGTGAAATATGTTCTAAAAAGAATGGAATTACTTTAGATGGAGAAATAATACCTCCACCAGGACCTGATGCTATTATAGAAGCTTTAAGAAAATTAGAAGAAGGTAGTTTGTAAATAAACTAACCTTCAAATTTAAAATCTAATCTAATAATCGTTTTTGTCCTTCAAGTTTCTGAATTTTAGTGATATCTTGAGAGACTTCTAAACAACCAAGGTATTTGCCTTCTTTACTTCGTACTGCGAAGTAACGAATGTGTATCTTTAGATCTTTGATATTGATCCAGAATTCTGCAACATCTCGTTTTTTCTTTCGGAAATCATCAAGAATTTTCTTAACGACATGTATGCTTTTTTCTGGGTGACAGAGATGCACATCACGGCCAATAACAGCTTTTGTTCTTAGGAAAATTCGTTCTTCTCCTTTACTGAAGAAAACTACTTTGTCATTTTCATCAACAAAAGTCATGTCAACAGGGATACTATTGATGATTGGTTCAATGAATTCAATTGGTACAGGACCGGTTTCAAATTCAATAACACCTGCTTTTAGTTCTTCCTTTGGCTTAGCTTCATCCGCTTTAACACCAAATGGTTGTTGTGAATCTTCAGGTGTGAAACAGCAATAGCCTATTTCATCGAACTCTTTGCGAACAGTCACCCATTCGTCTTCAGTTAACAACCTCAGTGATGCTGGAAAGAGAATATTGTTTTCTTTGAAGAAATGTGTTCCAAGCAAATTAGCTAATGAGCCTACAGTTCTTAGAAGTGTTTCTTTGAATACTGCAAACTTGATTTCTTTCTTTTCTCCAGCTTCTATCACGTCATACAGATTCTTTTCCAAAGCTCTGATTTTATCATGATCTATCCACATTTGTGCGGGTGGTTCTGTTAATCCATGTTTTTCGATATATGGGAAAAGAACATTTTCTTCTCTTAAGTAATGCTTAATAGCCTCTTGAAAGTGATGAGCAATGTCTTTTATTACAATCATTTCTTCATCAATTTTACTGAAATCTTTCTTTGAAGCTGCCTTAGTGACCACCTTGTTTAATTTCTCAACGAATCCTAAAACCATCCGATGCTCTTCCATCAAAATATTGACAGGATGACCCACGGGAACTAGTACTTTTGCTTCACCGAGTTTTTCCTTGAAAACAGCAAGATGAACATCACACAATTTGTTGAGCTTTTCTCTTGGCATACCATCTTTAACTAATTCTTCTTCGGCTTTTGCCAATTCATCGGGACCGGTATCGCTGATTATACCTTTGAAATCCTCTTTAGCTTTATCAGGATCGTATCCTTCATCTAATTTTGTAATTAGTTCTTTCAGTTTTTCCTTTTTCGTGCCCAATTTAGAACCTCCATAATCGGGACTAATGAAACAGTCACTTTGAATCCATTAAATCCTAGTGATTTATATTGTAAATGGTTGAAGTGAGTAGCTACTCGTAATTGAGTAAATGACAGTAGTTTTATAATATTATCGGAAAAAATCGTTTTAACAGTAAAACTCAAAATGTGATAGAGTTCATACATCAACTACCTTCTGGAGTATGGAAAGAATGACTACTGAGCCATTAAAAAATCAAATAAAAAAGCAGATCCCAAACGCTTATCTTAATACTGACTTGAAAGGTTATGGCACCCGTAAAAGTGGGAAAGTTCGGGATTTATATTCATTTGATGATAAAATATTGATCGTTACTTCTGATCGTATATCCTCTTTTGATATTGTATTGAATCAAGGGATTCCTTACAAAGGACAAGCATTAAATCAAACCTCTGAATTCTGGTTTGATTCAACTAGTAAAATAATGAATAATCATATTATTGCTGTTCCAGATCCAAATATAATGATTGCTCAACGCTGTGAACCAATTGAACTTGAAGTTGTAATTAGAGGGTTCATCACAGGTTCAGCATGGAGACGGTACAAGTATCTCAAAGAAAATAATGAACCACTAGTAATCTCAGGCGTCGAATTTCCAGATAATTTGAGAAAAGATGAAAAACTATCGGAACCAGTCTTTACTCCAACCACAAAAGCACAAGAGGGACATGATGAAGAAGCTACTCCTGATGAATTAATCTCCAGAGGAATTGTTTCAAAGGATGCTTTAGATCAGATAGTAGAGGCGGCATTCAGACT
>DAOVHJ010000119.1 GCA_030671945.1 Candidatus Heimdallarchaeota archaeon | reverse complement strand
ATTTTTGCTGTGGAAAACACATTCATCGAAATCTCTAACACTGAAAAGCAGGTTTTTCTCCTTCCAAGTCTCAACAGAATTATCAGCCATATATTCATCTATAGAAACATTGATAGCTTGAATGACTTTCTCGACTTCATCTCCAAATTGTTTATCATACATGTAGGTACGTCTGCGAAGTCGTTGTCCCCAAAGTTCCCCTTTGTGTTTCTGCATAAGCTTGATTTTCTCTGAATGATCAGTATTAGGTAATTGATTATCTAAATAAAATGCAAGGATTGTTGTTTCTAACATAAATCTCAGTTCTAATAATGCCGAATGATAAAAACCCCATGAAGCCAAGTTTTGTACATTTGCTAATCTCTTTGTGAAAGCATGCATCTCCATAAATACAAGAGAATTCTCATACTCTGCTAGTTTTTCATCATTTTCTTTAAGAAATAATTTAAAATCCATGTTGAAATTTCTAATAACATTTTTCCAGGTATCATAGGCTATCTTCGAATATTTCTTTGTTACACGTTCAATTTTTTGTCCCGCTCTTACAGATTTAAAAGAATTCAAACCTAGTGAAAACATAATATTACTTCCATGATTTATTATTCAACCAACCTTTTATTTATAATCTTACTCATAAAGAAAATTTATTTTTACGTAAAAGGTTTGGCAATATTTTATATACATAAAATAATATTACCTACTCAATATGGACAATGATTGAAAAATTATAAATAGTCCAATGTTTATTGCTTTAGTCAATAGAGAAATATTCAGAATTATAGAACTTTAGTAGGAAAAATGGCTCGAAACTAAACAGGAGATAAGGCAATTTGATTACTGCAGTGCAAATATTCCTAATTACTGGTGGCGGTGCTTATTTAATTTTAGTATTTTTTGCTTTGTTCTATTTTCTATTAACAATAAGTGGAAAGAAAGGGGTAACACCAAAAAAACTAATTAAAGATGATTATGAGCAACCTTTTGTCAGTATCATTGTTCCTACTTATAATGAAGAGAGTAATATTGCGCTTTGTCTGCAATCTCTGAAAGAATTGAATTATTCTAGATATGAAATTATTGTTTCAGATGGTGGGTCATCCGATAGAACAGTTGAAATGGCAAAATCATTTGTTGATAAAGTAGTAATAGATAAAATTGTCCCCCCCGGTTGGGTTGGAAAGAATTGGGGATGTCATTTAGGTTATAAAGAAGCAAAAGGTGATTATTTACTCTTTGTAGATGCAGATACAGAGCACACACCAGAATCTCTCAAACATTTCATTAAAGTAGCAATGGAAAGAAATGCAGCATTAGTAAGTGTCTTCCCATTTCAAAGAATTAAAAGCTGGTGGGAAGCTATTAATCCTGTTTTCTATTTCGCATCCAATTTGACATATGGTGGAAGAAATAGTGTAAACAATCCTGATAAACAGAAGAATTATACTGCTTCAGGACAATACATGCTTTTTAATCGCAAGGATTATGAGAAATTTGGTGGGCATGAAGCTCTCAAAGGTTCCATTGTTGAAGATCTAGCTTTAGCTCGAGTTGTGAAAACTAGACTTCGTCGTTTGTTTTTTATAGATGGCACAAAACTAGTCTATACACGTATGTATCCTGATTCACCAAAACAATGTTGGAATGGTTGGAAGAAATGTCTCTTCCCTGGAACAAAACTCACTCCTCCAAAGCAAATCACAGGCGCATTACTTTGGTTTTTATGGGGAATGTTTGCTCCAGTGGCACTTTCTTTAGCAATCAGAAATTATCTTCTTAATCCAGTTGGCCTTCATTGGATATATATTCTATTTGCAGCTATCTTGTATGTTGTTTGTGGTTTGTCTGTGTTTATTTATTGGAATAAGAAAGGAGCCCATCAATGGGTTACCTATACTTTTTATCCCTTAGTTTTCTTTATGTTTTGTTTCTTATTGGGTTATTCCGCTTTAGAATTACTTATCACTAAAAAGACAACTTGGAGAGGAAGAGAATATGAACCAGATTTATATGTGGGAACAAGATATCGAAATGGGGAACAAATCGTTGATGATAATAGATTGGTTCAATTAGAAACTGATATTGAAATGGAATTAAATGATCAAATAAGTACAGAGTTGAAATGATTGTTTTTTTAACCAAATCTATTTCTCTTCATCAGAGCAAAATGTTTTTCAATAAGAATCAAACAGAGGAATAACAACGAGGTTTCAAACTTATGATCCTTGAAGGCGTGGAAATCGAAGATACTTACTGTGAAGCATTCGAAGGCATGGTTGTTCGCTTAATGGTTACATTAAGAGATGAACAATTAATGCAATATACCGCATCTCAATGCACAGCTTTACCTTCAGTTGTAGTCGGTCGAACTGAAGCTGGTTTAGAACGTTGGATACGAGGAGATGAAACTCCAGACAAGAATCATGGTTTTATTACTCAAATCTGGGGTGGTTGGGATCCAAATAATCCAGAGAAAAGTAAGAAGAAATTTTACAAAGAACTTGGATTAAGGATTAGACAAGGAATATTGGTTATTCCAACTACAACTGTTTTCAATGCTCTTGAATCCAAGACAAAACTAGATTTAATGGAAAATGTGGGTCATTGTGGTGATGTTTACCAATCAGAAACAGTTCGTTTCAATCGAAAAATGATAAAGATTCCATTGATGATGGGCGATTGGTTTATAGAACGAGAAGTTGGTTATCAAATAGGTGTTTCCGGTGGGAATATCTGGTTGATGTGTGATTCCGAAAAAGCTGCTTTGAAAGCTGGAAAAAAAATCTTGAACGCGTTAATAGACATACCTTATATTATTACTCCTTTTGCCATTTGCTCTGCAGGATCAAAAACTGTTTATGAAGATCAACCACATCCTGATATTGGCCCAACAACAAATCATCCTTATTGTCCTACCTTAAGAAACCAAATAGATGAAAGCTTAGTACCAGAAGGTGTTGTAAGTATCCCTGAAATTATTATTAATGGTTTGAGCATGAATGATGTTAAACATGCAATGAAGATTGCCATAAGAGAAGCAGTAAAAGTAAAAGGAGTTCTGAAGATTTCAGCTGGTAATTTTGGTGGCAAATTAGGGAAACACAAAATTGAATTAAATGAATTATATAATGAAATAGTTAGAAATAAGTGAGATTTTTCCACCTTATTTCTTTTTATCTTCTTTTCTTCGGAGAATATTCACTGTCTCTCCCGAATGTTTCCTCACATATTTTGTTTACTTCCTTAGCATATTTTACATTCGCAAAAACATACATACGCCAAAGATCTTCATAGCCATCCTCTATAGCTTTAATATCTGCAGAAGGATGAGGTCTAACATTTAATTGAACGATCTTTTTATCTTTGTTTTTGATTAAAACTTCTGCTTCTTTCAAGGATGAAGAGCTTAAACAATGAATGATTACATCGGCTTTGTTAATTGAATTCTTTTTAGTCATTTTTTGCAATCGATCTATTATCATATCTTCAACTTGTTCTCTTTCAGGGGTTGGAGGATTAAATTTCTTAATGTATTCATCTCTGCTTTTTCTAGAGCTTAAAGTTGCACTAGATAACACGTATGCTCTTTTCAGAAGTTGACGATTTTCCACTCTCTCCACTAATTTTCTGATTGGTGAGTCCTTTGGTTTCTCTTTCGGGTAACCTTTTAGAAAACTAAACAAAGTCCAATCATTTAGAGTGTAGAGAACATCTCGAGATATTTGACCTTCTTTTACAGCTAGTTCAACTGCTTTTGATATCATTGATCCAGAAGAAAGCTTAGCATGATGGAAATAAACTCTTTCAGTAAGGAAATACCGTAATCGTAGTAAATGCAAAACTTCCGATCTTGCATCTGAACGCTCCATTCGGTTCTTCACAAAATTGAGTACGAGTTTTCCATCTTCTACTATGAAATAATTGAATACCCGATTATCATAGTTCTTGTTTATTCCTGTGTAATAACAATCTCTTCTGATGTAATCCAACAAGTCAGCACAAATTGTATCATTAATAACTTGTCCTTTCCATGGATCCTCTCGAGACTTTATAGTGGGATCTTTTTGGGATAACATTTTCAAGATTTCATTCTTGTATCCTAATTCCTCCAATAAGTCTCCTAACTCACCTTTTGAAAGTACTTTCCTGAAGTTTTCACTCTTATCATGTCTCTCAAAGATTTTTCGCTCATCTTCAAAAGTATGTCCGTATGGAACATGGGTAATATCATGAACT
This sequence comes from Candidatus Heimdallarchaeota archaeon, assembly GCA_030671945.1. Classification (GTDB taxonomy): domain Archaea; phylum Asgardarchaeota; class Heimdallarchaeia; order JABLTI01; family JABLTI01; genus JABLTI01. The sequence goes on along the minus strand of DAOVHJ010000119.1, from coordinate 3,325 downwards.
ACACCTGCAATTGAGATGAGTTCTTCAGTTTCCTTATCTATTGAATACCCATTTTGTTTCACATTTTGAATTATTATCTTAGCTAAAAAACTGGTACCTATCGAATGATCGAATCTAGTGTGCATTGCTCCGGGATAAACCAAATAAGTAGTTCCAAGTTGTTTTACACCACGTAATCTTTGAACTTGCAAACAATCAATAACTCTCGCTTCACTATCACTGAATTTAATGTCACCATGTACAGGATCTCTTACAATCAAATTTTGTACCCCAGAAAGCAAATAATCATTCTTTTAAGACAATTTATTCCTTCATCAACTATTAATGAATTATCCTTATAATTCTATCACATGGATAAATTAGTGACATCGAAAGATAAAAAAAAGCTTGAAACTACTTCTCATCCATGAGAAAGCTTCAAATCGCAGTAGTTGGTAGCAAAAATCTAGATATGGATGTAGAGCAGGACAAGTCTGCTTGGGATTTTTCATATAAACTAGGTTTTGCACTTGGAAGAACCTTGAATATCGTCGTACTCGTTAGCGGAAATACTGGTGTTGCAGAAGCTGTTACAAAAGGAGTTAATGATGCAGGAGGTATGTCAGCAAACATTCTTCCCGGGAACTATAAGGAAGAAGGAAATGAATTGTCTCATTTGAACATTGCATCTACATTTTCTGGCAATGAATATTGTTGGCCTTTAATTTATTCTGCTGATTGTCTCATAGCAATTGGTGGGGGAACAGAAACTGGTGTGCAGATATCTCTCGCAGTAGATTTGGGATTACATGTTGTTATTTTTTCAAAAGCTGGAGGAGTTTCAGCTTCAGTTTTTACTTCATTAGAGCCAGCATTCCAGAAAATGCGATCTTCACAATTGGTTTATTTAGTAGATAATGACGAAGAAGCCTTGGAAAGGGCTAAGCAATTTGCACAAGATCGAGCTAAGAAAGAGAAAAGAATTGATGTCATAACAAAGATCGAATTACCTACTCACTTGGAATTAATCTCAAATAGAAATAGATTAGCGATTATTAATGCTTTAATTACCAAAAAAACCCTGTCCCCTCAAGAACTCTCGGATCAGCTAAAAATACCTCTTGCTATGGTTCAAGCTTATTTGGAAGAACTAGATAGTCATGAAATGATCTTGGCGAAAAAGACCTTTGCTGAGGAGCATTTATTTAGTATTAATATGGATAATCAATTTGTAAGGAAGTTAGTGGACTTAATTTCTATTACACAATCTAAAGATGAGGATGAAATAGGAGAATAGATATAATGAAAATATTGGTATTCGCTTCATGTAGTAAAAGGAAATCAATCTCATATCCAACAGAACCTAGATGCAAAGATATTGTTATGAAGGAAATGAAAGATTCATTTGTGGATCGATTTCCTGAAAAACGTACTGCAAGGAATTTGTATCGAGGATCATTGAATATAAGTATTAATTCAGCTGTAACACAATTAAGAGATTTCTTTGATGTAAGTTTTTACATTGTTTCTGCCGGATTTGGAATTGTAGAAGAGAACGAGTTTGTTCCTCCCTATAACTGCTCTTTTTCGCAAATGAATAATGAAGATTTAATTGAAAGAGCAAGAGCTCTCAGAATACCAGATGATTTTCAGGAAATTGTTGAGAAAGAGAAACCAGATTTAATGTACTTGGCTCTAGGTAAAACCTATCTTACAGCATTAGGCGATTGGGATAAGGATTTGCCGTGTGCAACAATTGCTTTTACAAAATCGATTTCAGAGAAAGTGATTACTTTACCGGCTGACAATATAGCAGTTCAAGAAGCATCACATCTCGGGTTAGGTCCTATTCATGGTGTGGTTGGATACAAAGGTGATCTGTTACTTTTAACTACAAGGTTCGTTAAGAACCAGAAGAATCCAGAAAAAGCATTGTTAGAAATACTGGAAACACCAGAAGATCTTATACAAATGCTTGATATGCTCAGAAAAATAGACTGAAAACGATTGGGTTTTATGATGACTATTGATTTAGGAAATCTATTCGATGGCACATCTATGAAAACTTAATTCATAATGCCGTTGTTGAAAATGATTATCTAGTTATATCATTGGAAAAATTGCTTCTATTGAAAGCTTTAGCAATGTCTATTCCAAAATATCATAAAGATTTAGAGTTAATTGTAGAAAAAATATCAAAAACTAAAAAAGAACCAAAAAAGTAATTACTTACTAATTATTTAATCTTTAACAAATTCAATGTGCAGAAAGACTAAGATTAAAAAATCACCATATTACAATATCCTAAGAATAGTTAATTCAATCTTTAAATCGAGGTGAAATAATTGAGTTGGTTATCCAAAATCTTTGGTACAAAAAAAGTGGAACAAAAAGCTAGCATAGTGATTCTAGGGGCATCAGGAGCAGGAAAAACAACATTAGTACGTTATTTGGAAACAGGTCAACCAGTTATGAAGGATCCTCGTACAACTTTAGGTATAGATATTCGACAAAACCCCATTAATATCGGTGGCTGGTCATTATCAGCTATTGATGTAGGTGGGCAAGAACTATACCGGGAAAGTCTTTGGAGTCTAGGGGTAAGTCAAGCTGATGCTGTGATATATGTTATTGACGGTACAGTAAAATCAAAAATTGACACTACAGTTTTTGAGGAAAGTAAATTTAATTTTGATTACATGTTGACATTAGTAGAAACGCATATTCCAATTCTCATACTAATAAACAAGCAAGATCTCAAAGAGCAAAATCCACTAACAACGCAGGAATCCATAAAGCTTTATGATATTTCACAATTAGTCGGACGATCATTCAATATCCTGCCTACATCAGCGAAATTTGGTGATGGAGTAGAAACAGCAATTTTTTGGCTTGTTGATAAGATTCAAGAGTTAAAATAAAAAATTGCATTATTTTTTAAAAAATTGACAAATTTTCACTAAACAGTGAAATTTTTATACTCAATATTTCATATAGTAGCACATACCATGGGATTTGAAATACATGACGAACCAAATACAAATCGCCCCTTTAAAGAAGGATTATCAAAGAGTAATTGATTTTGACAGACTCCACACATCATCAAAAATTGTCGTATTTGTTTCGAAAAGTGATACAAGAAAAGGAACTCCAAACTATAAAGATATAGAAGAGAGTTTAAAGAAATTAAGAGAGTACTGTGAACTAGCAAAAATACAGTTCAACATGCAGGTAATTGATCTTGAGACGAATGACTCATTCTTAGAAATTATACTAGATTTTGCACGAGCTCTATTAGTTGATTTTCAAGCTGATCACAAATATTTCTTAAATCTAGGCAATGAAT
>DAOVHJ010000226.1 GCA_030671945.1 Candidatus Heimdallarchaeota archaeon | reverse complement strand
TAACTTTGAGTTTCTTCCCTCTTTTAATGTTACAAATTGCTCCAGTTATTTACAAACAATCCGAAAAACTCAGCATTGGACTCAGCAAGATTTAGCAGACTTTCTCGGCATAGCTAAAGGGCGTTTAGCTTCTTATGAATATAGAGCCAATCTTCCCATTCAATTTCTTGTCAAACTTCTTCCATTACTACCTAATTCTCCTAAACACCTCATGCTGTTTCTCCAGCGGAATGATCACAACTATTTTCGCTCTCGGAAGACAATTGCGCGTTTAGATTTGATGCCAAGTGACAAATTACTATCATTAATGAAATCGCTTGTATTCTGCAAGAATTATCTCTTAGTGAAAAACACAAAAGATGATAAGATAACAATATTAACTGAATTACAAAATTATTTTGACTTATCAAACAAACATTTTCCTGTGATACAAAACTCTGTATTATATCACTATGTTAAATCGTTCTTCTTAATGCGCCCCGTAGAATAGTCTATCTTACAAACCTGCCTTTCATGTATTGAAATATAAGAAAAAATCAAGATTTTTACTTTTGATTAATCTCTTTCAGCGTAAAAAACTCAATTTAAAAATTTGCTAGAGCTCTTCGTTTCTCTTGAACAATTCGTATTAGCTTATCCATCGTTGGAATTAACCGCCAATCACTATCTTCTAACTGAGGACAAAACACTAATGCTTGTTCGAGCAGATCAACAGCCTTTTCTGTAAGGTGTAACTCCTCATAGCAGATTATTAGTGGGACAAGTACAACATAATCATCTGGTTCTTGTTTGAGATATTTCCAGAAGAAACCAATTGCTTGTTCATATTCTCCTAAAGATCTGTGAGTAAAGGCTAAAAGATAAAGAGCTTTTGGTGATTTAGGTTTTCGTTTGAGGGCTTCACGGAGGAGTTTTTTCGCTTCATGGTACTGCTTCGCATATTGGTATGTATCAGCGAGTTCAATTACTAATTCTGGAGGATTATTGACCAGTGGGAGTAATTGATGAAAACGGGTAATCGCTTGCGTATGATTTTGCAGTGAACTATAAAGTTGGATCTCAAAACAGAGTTTTTGTACCTTTAGAAGTAGTTCTTGGTCTTGTGAAAGAGATGAAAAGTCTATTATTGCTGGAAAGTCAATGGGAAAATCCTCGTTTGGAAGGAACGCAGTAATAATTTCATTCTTCTCCTGACGACTATTCAAAGCAAACCCATCAATAGTTCGAGCAAGATTAAATGCAATTTGTTTTCCACCTGTCACATAATAAGCAAGTGCTTGATACAAAAGAAAGACAGGATTCGTAGGTTGTACCTTTAGAGCTTGTTGGAGAAAAGTCTTTACGAACTCGAATTCATCCCCAAATAATAGCTTGAAAATAAGCTCTTCAACCTTAGATGTATACTCGGGATTACTCTCTAGAAGTAAAAGGTCTTGTTCTTTCGGAAATAATACTTCATCGATAAGACATTCTTCCGATAAAATTAACATGACTTCCATAGCATTTTCAAGTATTTGATCAAGTTCCTCATTGGTTAATTCATTCAACGATAAACACCAAAATATTTCTTTATTCTTCTAAGATGTAAAATCTTTAAAAACAGCTAATTCTCAAGAAAAAATAGTTTAGAGACTCTCTGAAGGTAAAAAAGCCCTCTAGAGTACTGGAGAGCTTGCACAAGACTCAGAAAGAAAAAATTAAAGTCAATTCCACAAGAACCTCAGTCGCTGAACGCTCCCCTCGTGCGACCTATTTCCTCCACTTCGTGGAGACCTCCTTTTACGGTCGTCTACGACACGAGAAACTGAGAGAAATGACGAAGATGATTTGTTTGTGAGAACCTCTCCAGAAAAACAGAAAAGAAGCAAAAAAAAGAGATAATTTAAATTTTAAAGGGACATAAAGTAATCTTCCGTTGATGTAAGAGAGGGATTCTCCTGCCTTCTTTTCTTGATCGTTTTTCTGACTTTTTCGTTTTTTTATACTTTTAGTACTTTTTAAGCGAAATTTTCCTTTATGTTATTGACAATAATGGTTAACTCTAGTTCATCTCACCAGACGGCTTTACTAAAGTTGAAAGAATCAATTAAACCCAATCTTAGGATTACTTCCAATATGCAAATTGTATGTGAGTTACTACAAATCAATTTGATAAATTACGGTCAAATTACCTATCCTTCATTGTTATCATTGTATAATCAAGTTTCAGAGAAAATGTGTTTAATGACGTTTAAACAAACTATTAAGAAACTAGTTGAATTGCTAATTCTAGAAAAACTCCCAAGGACAAAAACACAACCTTTAGCTGTAAATGTAAACAATTGTCCTCTCCGTTTTATCCTGGCAATCCATTAAACAGTAATTAATTTTACGAAGCAAATCCAATATCGACTCAGTAAAAAGATAGATGATTATTATCTGCAACAACTAATTACTAGCAGGATGCGTTTAGAGACTCTAATTGATAAGTTAACGAATAAATACGAAACAGTGCAAGAGTTATGTGCGTTTTTTCTCAATGAATTTCCTGTAACTATTGTATCTGAGTGTTCTTCTGATGAACTTGAAGTACATATGAGAGAATCTATTGAGTGGTTTGTTGGGGAAGAGCATCTTTCTCTTTCCAATCAAATAGAGGAGTTATTATCAACCAAAGAAGAGGATGAGGATGACGGCAACCTATAGAAAGCAATTACCAATAAGTATAACTACAATCTTACGGGATTATCCTTTTACATGTGATACTAATAAAGATGTTATTCGCGAAGCTGTTCGATGTGAGAAAGACATTTTCTTTTGTGACATAGAACCTACAGAACAGCTACAATTAGCAGCAACAATGGCTTTACTTTCAGCACGATTATCCAATCAAACGGCAATGATTGTTGTTAGAACCTCTGAACAAGCTAAAAATATCTATAATTACATTAATTCGGATAAAGAACAACTTGCAGCTGAAAGTTCTGGAAAAACTCTTACGGGCATTAGGATTGCTTCTACGTTTACAAAATTTAAAGGAAATTGCTTGCCGTTAGCAATGAACAAACTAATCATAACCAGCTATACTACTCTATATCGAAATCTACTGTATCGAAAAAATAAGGATGATTCCATAAAGGCAAAAATCCAACTTCCAATTGTTGATGCGTATATCTTTGTTGACCCATTTGACGAGAATAAATCTCTTAATAGAGCTTACAAGTCTTGGATTTTTTTTGATATCGACCCTCTTCTCTCACTTCTACCACAACGGGAAAAAACACATATACGGAAACATTACATATCCGTTGGTCTGATTTCTGTCGAAGCTATTGAAGAGGGATTTGATAACGTTGCCATTTCTTCAAGAGAATCAGCGAGGGCAATTTACCAAGATCTCAAAGATATAGTTTTACAAGATAGCCTTTTGAGATTTGTTGTGGTTTGCTTGTATTCTGGATCTCCATCAAAAAAAGAACTCATTGAGCGGATATTAAAGACAAAATACATTCGAATAATCCAAGCAGAAAAAAAGAAAACAGCTGCAGAAATGAAGCAGCTCCTTAGCGAATTAGTATTTAATTCAGAATACTACCAAGAATTTACCTTATTTGAAAGTTTGCAGGAGGAGCATCTAGGACCATTCGCATTAGTAAAGAAAGAGCAGAGTAGTTACAGTCGCTATACTCTGACCAAATTTGGACGACAATACCTTATAGCTTCAACCTACTTTGGGGAGATGCTAAGCAATCCCTTGGAAATCCTATCAACTATTCGAAAAAAGACTGAGAATGATATCATCAACTGGACATTAGTTCAAGAAATCTTTCATAATTTTACAAAAGGACAATTACAATTCGATGATTTACAACTCTTAATCGGTAAACTGGAACCATCCAAAGAGGAAGAGGAAACTATTGCAGGAATCTTATCCATTTCAAACAATAGCTATTTGCTGTTTCAAGTAACACAAATGTTAAACTGTTTCAGCAAACAGATGACTCAAGTTACTAGAGACAATTTAAGGTCCTTGAATAAAACACTATTGGGATCCTACAATACTGAAGAATCATCTTCAATCGGGAAAAAAGATAGACAAACACTTGAAAAAGCTCTGAAAGAACTGCTTGTAAATACAGAATACCCTATCACTCTAAACAAGATTTGCTCAATGCTTATTGTTAACACTTATGAAGCAACGCAGGCGATACAAGATCTAATTAGAAATGGCTTTCATGTGAAGGCATTAACAATCAAACCACCCAAGGGTAGAAGTCTTACCTATTACACTTGTAAGAACTTTCCAGTGCATTTCAAAGTTGTATGTGGAGATTGTCATTGGTATGAAAAGAAACGATGTACGTTCTGGCAAAGGACAAAACACATAGCAGAACGAAAAGTTTCGAGTGAAGAAATTCATCGAGCAACTGGAACACTCAGAAGCAACACTGTTGGATGTGAACGTTTTCGAGAAAAAGACACAGTTACAAGAAAATACTCTATTGAGGGATTTATCGATTTTATTCCGAAGAGTTTCAAGGGGCATTCAACAGAAAATGAGGAATTGTATGTTTATTTGTGCCCAACTTGCTATGAAGATGAAAGAGAAACGGAAATTAAAGATTTTGGTACAGGGGACAGACCATCCCAGGGGTTGATATCAATTAGCTGTCCAGTATGCAATTCGACATTCAAATTGATTCAAATGAGAAAGAAAGCGAGGAGTAGGTGAATTGAGTAAAAGTAATGATAATGAAAAACAATATGTGCTGTTTGTTAAGGATAATCGGCATCTCTTCAATGAAGAAGTGTACAAACTAACGGGTTTAACGATTGAGGATGCACGAAGAAAGAATAAGGTGAGACTAGGCTTTCAAATCTTACCAGAGCAACAAGTG